>NZ_JAGGMO010000001.1:0-300000 GCF_017875395.1 Methanococcus voltae
ACTACGTAAATAACTTCTTCAGTAGCTTCATTTCCAAGATTGTCTTGAGCTACTACAGTTAAGTTGTTTTTATTTCCAGCTACTGTTTCTATTGTAGCAGTGTATGTATTTTCTTGATCTTCTACTGCTTTAAATTCAACAGCTACGTCATCTAAGCTAGCTGAAGTAATTGAACCTTCGTTTAATACTGCAGTAACTTCTAATGAACCCTCATTTACGATAGTTCCATTTATTGGTGTTAATGTGATTGTAGGTGCTTCTGCATCTACTACGTAAATAACTTCTTCAGTAGCTTCATTTCCAAGATTGTCTTGAGCTACTACAGTTAAGTTGTTTTTATTTCCAGCTACTGTTTCTATTGTTGCAGTGTATGTATTTTCTTGACCTTCTACTGCTTCAAATTCAACAGCTACGTCATCTAAGCTAGCTGAAGTAATTGAACCTTCGTTTAATACTGCAGTAACTTCTAATGAACCTTCATTTACGATAGTTCCATTTATTGGTGTTAATGTGATTGTAGGTGCTTCTGCATCTACGGTGAACGAAATTGTTTTTACAGCTTTGTTTCCATTGCTTTCACTAACGTTTATTTTTAATGTGTGAGCACCTGATGTGATACCTGTAACATTACCCGTGTAAGTTGTATCTTTAGGAGTTAATGTAACAATTTTTTCGTTTGCTGTTTTTTCATCAATTATAGCACTATATTTACTTGCTACTTCACTTAATGTAACAGATATGTCAAATGAACCGCTTAATTTAGCACCTTCTTCAGGTGTTACACTTTCGATTGCTATTGGACTGTCTAATATTACAGCATCATCTACAGTGATGTTGAATACCTGGTTTGATACATTATTCCAAACTGCTGTTATAGTAAATTTTTTATTCTCTTCATTTACGATAAGATAGTAGCATAATGTATTATCAATTCCTTTAACATCGTCCCATTTGGATTCAACGTCGCCAATCTTTATTTTTGAATTTGAAGTATCTACACCTTCAGGCCCTACAATTTGTATACCTATTCTGTTACCTGCGGGCATTTTTTCAGTAGCAGGACTCCATATAATTTCTCCTCCTACATATTCAACGATATTACCATTTGAATTAACAACTACATTTTCCCCGCCAACATTTTCTGGGCTTCTGAGGATAACCCCGCCTAATATAGAGGTCGTGTTAAATGTTACGTTTCCGTAGCTATTACTTTGTTCGTCAGATAATTCAATATTCGTAATGTTTACAACGTAAGGTTTTGAAGTATTCACAATTTCCAATACGAAGTTTGCAAGTTCAAATTCACCATATTTATTTTCAGTGAAGTTGAAACCTCCAAAGTATCCGGTTTCGGCATTGTAATTTGAGAATGTACCCGATAACATCTGATCCTTAACTACTAAGTTTTTAAGGTTTAATGTTCCTTCAAATCCCGCACATTTTCTATATTCAGCAACGTCTTTTGCGTTAAGCGTGAAAATGAAACCTTTTTCGTTAGGGTCTTTTTTTGCTGTGTACACATTGATTGCATCATCAACAATTTTTACAGATTTTGAAAGTCTGTTGTTTGATTCGTTTTCTTCACTCACTGCATTGCTATCGTCTGCAATTATTGTCAATAATGTAGTTATTTTTGCGTTATTTGCCCATTCGAATTGTATTGTTTCGGTAGCACCTACTTGCAATGAATTAATTGTTTTTTCGATTGGATTGTTTGCATCAACATATAATGATACTTTGAATGGTTTTGTAATGTCAACGTGACCATTATTTGTAACATCTACATCCAAGGTTACTTTTTGTCCAATATTGTATGAATCCGGAATAATAGCGTTAATTCCAATATCGGAACTTATGATTTCTACTTTAGCATTATTTAATTCGACATTATTAAATTCAGAAGTTTTATCTGAAATTGATACATTGGTTAATTCAAAAGTTGAATTTCCACTATTTAAAGCTTTAAATTTAGCTTTTACAATAGGCATATTATTTGTAATTCCATCTATAACAATTGAATATCTAATAATTCCATTATTATTATCAATATCAATAAGTTTTAAATTAATATCACTTTCAGGAATTAAAAATGTAGAATTTTCACACATTACCAAATTCTTATCAAAATTAAGTATAAATTCAAATCCATTTACAGTCCTAACTCCATCTAATTTATTTAAATCAATAGTTATGTTAAAATATTCATCAACTGTAACTAGAGATTTATTTTCAGTCAAATTTACAGAAATTGTGTTTTCTGTAACGTCAATAGTTTTTAATACTTTATTATTAGATATATTTTCATCGTCGAAGCTTAATTCAGCGATTATTTTTGTACTTGGTTTTTCTGCTGTCCAGTCTACAATTATTTCCTGGGTTTCACCAGCAACTAAGGGTCTTATATTTTCCGTTTTTAACAAAGTAGAATCTGCATATACTGAAATAGTATAGCTTGCCGTATCTTTTAAAGTTACTGAACCTTCATTTGAAACTGGTACGGTTATTTTTGCAGGTGTTGAATAGTATGGATTATCAACGGTAATTTCACCAATTGCAATGTCTGGTGTATTAACTACTATGCTAACATCTTGTTGTGCAACTTTTTCAACATATTGAGCAGAAACTTTTCCATTTAAAGTACTTGCATCTAAAACTAAATCTGGTATTTGTACTTTGAATGATTTTGATGTAGCATCATAATTCATTGTGTAATTTTTATCATTTAGTGAAAAGTTTACACTCATACTTTCATTTGCAAAGCCTGGGTTGATTAATTTTGAGTCCACATCTAAAGTAACAATTCCTTCGTAAATAAGTTCAGGAAGTACAGTCACTTCAAGAATATTAGGATAATATCCCAAAACTCGAACATTTGCACCCAATATATGCTCTGAAATAGGAGTTGTTGAAACACCGCCATCTTTAGTCATATCGATATTTCTTAAAAGTACTTCATTTGTTGAAATATTAGATGTATTGAATGTAAGAGTAGCTATTTTAAAGCTAGTTTCGGTAATTCCTCCGCCTATCCAAGCTAAGCTAATTGAGTTACCTGCTACATTAGCATCTTTAAGACCTGCTGTATTTGCAACGTCGGATAATTGAATATCTACTAATTTTAAATTATTCGAGTCATATGCAATAGTGGATTCAAATCCTTCTACAGTTATATTTGAATTATTTACCCAAATATCCATTTGAACTTGTTGACCGTCGCAAACATGCTGTGTTTGAGGAGCTAAGCTAACAACAATATTGGCATCTGTTGCTGCAGAACAAGCCCCTAAACTACCAAAAACCACAAAAATTGCCATCAATGACATTATTATGATTTTTAACTTACTTTTAGAGTTTATTTTTGAATTTTTCAAATTACCACCATCTAAATTCAATAGTAGTTTATTTTTTTCTTTTTTTACTCATCTTGAGTTTTAATTTCTAATTTATTTTTGATTAAGACATATTTATTAAAAAAATAATTAATAAGGTATAATTAATAGAGGACAATAAATAGAGAATGATAAAACGACTAAAGTTAATTAAAGTAATTTTATAACTTATCTGACTCTATTAATTACAAATTTAATGTTTTTTAATATATTATGGCTTATAAGGGGTTCCTTCATTAGTTTCTGGATTGTAAGCTAATAAATACTTGGTAGAACGTCCTTTAAAGTCGTCAGGGTACATTATAGTTCCCATATCCATTAAAATTTCATCCGTATTTACAATTCCTGTTTGATAGAAATCTGAGGAGTAACAGAATACTCTTCCATTAATTACAGGGTTTAATTGATTGTAACCTACGTGTCTATCCTTGAAAGCCGACAAGTATTTTGTTGCAGAAGAGATAACCCAAATATCTGCGTTTTTAGTAGTCTCAAGGAATTCTTCCTTAGTTAATTTTGCAAATCCGGTTCCGGTGTATTGCGTAAATAAGTAATCTGCCTTACAGTTTTGAGTAATTCCTCTAGCGTAATATGATTGTGCAGCAGGAACGGATGCGTATCCTTTACTGGTTATGTAACCCCAAGAAACAGCGGGTGTATTAGTACCTGATGCTGCTCTTTTAGCGTTTAATGATTTTTTCTCTACTTTTGAGAAATAGCTATTTATGAACTTTTCTTTGTTGTAGAATGCAGCCATTGCTTTTGCCCATTCACATCTACCTAAGAATGTTTGTTCGGTCCATGATGGGAATGCAACACAATTAATGCCTTTATCTTTACAATTAGCATCGATAGTAGCGCCCCTGTTGCCATCTAACGAATTCATAACAAAGTCAGGGTTTAAAGTCGTTAATTTTTCGTAATCTAAACTATCAGGGTGTCCTAAATGTACTATTTTACTATCACTACCTTCGATACCAGTTAAATGTTGATTAATATAATCAAAATGCCATGTTTTTGTACCTGTGGTAGTAGATATTCCACTAATTGTATTCAATACGTCTCCATTTTCATCATTACATACCAAATAAGCTACGTGTACGGTAGATGTCGATACAACATTATCTACAGGGGTTGTAATTATTTTATCGTATTTTCCATTTGCCCATGCAGGTTCTGCCTGAGTTTGATTTTTCAATAAGTATTTTACGCCAGCTCCGTCGGTGAATATTTTATATTCGAAACTTTCGCCGTTGTAAGGGTTTACTTCCAAACCATCAGCGTCGTAATATACAAGATCCATGCTCATAGCGTATGCAATAGGTTCGGACATCTTGTCGTAATAGTTAAATAGATATACAACATCGGAAACGGAAATTTTATTGTCTGCGTTGACATCACCGTCTTCAATATCCATATTTCTAATATTAAACAAATATACAACATCGGAAACGGAAATTTTCCCGTCACAATTAACGTCACCTAATCTATAGTCATAATTTCCATTAGCAAAGCTTGATGGAATTAAAAAAATTGTTAGAAGGATTAAAAAACCCATTTTAGTCTTAAAACTACTCAAAACTTAGCCTCCATTATTTTTAATTTTGGTAATTATTATTTTTTTGTTAAATTTTAGTATGATTTACTGCTATAGTTATAGTTATGTTTATAAATTTTAAACAAAACTTTAATTGGCTCTCAAAATATATATAATTATTGATTATTTTAATAGAATTAAATGTACCTTTAATAAAAAAATTACAACATAACTGAAATAATTATTAAAAATAAAAAATGTCAAAACTAAAAAGTAATAACTAAAAAATAGTAAAAATAATATAGGATAATAAATTAAAAATAATATAGGATAATAAATTAAAAAATAAGTATATATTAATTATTTAACATATTTTAAGATATCAATGTTATTTTTTTCGCATATTTGGGATAATTTATTGTATAATTTTTCGTCTAATTCATAACCATCTTTCTTGCTTTCCCAGGTTCTTTTTTCAGGTTCTCCCGCAACTAAAATTTCATCAAAACCATTTAAAAGTTTTGAACCCTTTAATTCATTGATTAATTCATCGGTTCTAATTTTAAAAGTTTCTGAACCTCCGAAAAATTCAGGGTTAATTGCTAAAAACAAATCACCTTTAGTACATATTGCTTTTGGGTCCGCAGTTCCTTTAACATTAGTCCCTACTTCTGCACCACCTAATGCGGACAATAATTCAATTGCTGTAGCAATCCCGTAGCCTTTGATTCCACCGAAAGGCAAAATACAGCCGTTCAAAGCTTCTTTTGGGTTATTGGTTGGTTTACCATCTTTATCTAATGCTGAATTTTCAGGTAATTGTTTACCCAATCTATCTGCTTCAAAGATTTTACCTCTTGCAATTGATGCTGTTGCCATATCTAAAGAGAATTTTGTCTCATTGCCTTCTATTGCAATAGCTACCGGATTTGTGCCCAATATTTTATCGGTTCCGCCATATGGTGCCATTGCAGGTTCAGTATTTGTTATTGCAAGTCCTATTAATCCTTCCTTCATTGCTCTTTCAGAATAATGACCAGTTATTCCAAAGTGGTTAGCGTTATAGGTTGAAACCATACCAATACCAACATTTTTAGCTTTTTCAATTGCTAAATCCATTGCAAAAGCCCCGATTACATAACCCAATCCCATATTTCCGTTGATTAATGCAGTTGCAGGGCTCTCCTTTTCGATTTTTATTTCTGCGTTTGGTACGATTACACCAGCCTCTAAACCAATCACGGTTTGGTGAAATCTACCTATTCCATGAGACGTAAAACCTTTTAAATCAGCTTCTGTAAAAATTTCAGCCGTTAATTTTGCATCTTTTTCATTTACGCCGTATTTTAATAAAATTTGTGTTAATAATTCAATTTGATTTTCAGGAGTTATAAACATATTATCCACCAATTTTTAACTATTTTTAACTATTTTGATTGAATTATGATATATGATTTTTTGTATATAATTATAGTGATTGGGATTTGAAATAACTGATATATGAAGTATTATAAAATAAAGATAAAAAAATAAGAATTTAAAAATTAAAAAATTTAAAAAATAAATGTTTTATGAGTTTATTTAATATATGATTAATTTTCTAATTCATTTAATGAATAAACTTCCAATTCCGCGTTATTTTTAATAGATTCGATTGCTTTTAATGAAGCTAAAGCACCCTGTAAGGTTGTGAAGTATGGTATATTGAGTTCTACTGCAACTCTTCTTATTAGATAACCATCAGTTTTTGCCTTATCTCCTGAAGAAGTGTTTATCATTAAATTAACACCACCTTTTTGAGCAAGTTCTAAAATACTACCCTTTTTACCTTCGGATATCTTTTTAATTTCCATTACATCGATTCCGAATTGCCTTAATTCTCTTGCAGTACCCGATGTTGCAACAATTTCAAAGCCCAAATCAGCGAATTTCCTTGCAATTTCTACGATATTATCTTTATCTCTGTTTCTAACACTTATGAATACTGTTCCGGAGGTAGGTAGTTCCATATTTGCAGATAACTGGGATTTGTAGAATGCTACACCGAAATCTTTATCAATACCTATTGCTTCACCAGTTGATTTCATTTCAGGACTCAATACTGGGTCTACACCAGGTAATTTTAAGAATGGGAATACTGCTTCTTTAACACTTACGTATTTAGCTTTTGCTACGCCTTCATATCCCATTTCTTTTAATTTTCTACCCATTATCACATTTGTTGCTATTTTAGCCAATGGTACACCCACAGATTTACTTACGTAAGGTATGGTTCTTGAAGCTCTTGGGTTTGCCTCAATAATGTAAACTTTACCATCTTTTACAGCATATTGGATGTTTAAAAGACCCACCACACCTAAATCTAAAGCTAAATTGGTAGTATATTCCTGAATAACCTTTAACGTTTCTTCAGAGAGTGTTTGAGGTGGTATTACACAAGCACTGTCACCACTGTGGATACCTGCTTCTTCGATGTGTTCCATGATTGCACCTAAGAATACGGATTCACCATCACATATCGCATCTACATCGATTTCTGTAGCTTCCTCTAAGAATTTATCCACTAAAATAGGGTGGTCTGAGGATATCTTAACAGCTTCACGCATATAATCCTTTAATTCCTCTGTATTATATACAATTTGCATAGCTCGACCGCCTAAAACGTATGAAGGTCTAACTAATACTGGATAACCTATTTTTTCAGCGATTATTATTGCTTGGTCTTCACTGAAAGCAGTTGCACCCTCTGCTTGAGGTATCTTCAATTTATCGAGCACTTTAAGGAATTGTTCCCTGTCTTCTGCCAAATCAATTGAATGAGGACTTGTACCTAAAATATTTACGCCCGCGTTGTGGAGTTTCATTGCAAGGTTAATGGCTGTTTGACCACCAAATTGTACAATTACGCCCAAAAAGTTATTGTTTTTGCTTTCGTTTTCAATTATGTCCATTATTTGTTCGTAAACTAAAGGCTCAAAGTAAAGTTTATCCGAGGTATCGTAATCCGTACTTACGGTTTCAGGGTTGTTGTTCACAATTATAGCTTCAATACCCATTTCTTTTAATGCAAAAATGGCGTGTACTGTAGAATAATCAAATTCAACACCTTGACCAATTCTAATTGGACCTGAACCTAAGATTATTACCTTTTTTCTGTCCGAAGCTTTACTTTCGTTCTGCTCTTCGTCAATGTATCTTTCGTAGCAAGAGTAGTAATAAGGAGTTGCTGCTTCAAATTCTGCTGAGCAGGTGTCTACCATCTTATAAACAGGTGTTAAATTAAGTTTTTTCCTAAATTCCCTAATTTCATCTTCAGATTTGTTTAAAAGATTTGCTAACTGTACATCTGAAAAACCATACATTTTGGCTTTTAAAAATATTTCCTTTAATTTTTTATTATCTATAATCATAAAAAATCCCCTAATAATGTTATTAAAGATATAAATGATAGTTATTGAGTATTAAAGATTAAATCTTAAAGATTGTATTAATCTTAAAGATTACATTATTATTAAATAATTTTACCTAAAACTTCCAATTCTTTTTTAGTTTCAATTATTTTATTAATTTCTTTTATGAAAAATTCGTCAATTCCAGTTGATTCGCAAACTTCCCTGATTGACCAGCCTTTATCTAATGCTTCAGCGATTATGAATATCCTTTCGTCTGTTGCATTCTTTAAAATTTCATTTATTTCATCATTAGAGTGTTCTGTTTCTTTTCCATCGCCAATAATTCCATATCTTCCGATGTCTAAACTTCTAATTGCCTTTTGTAAAGCTTCTTGGAATGTCCTACCAATTGCCATAATTTCACCGGTTGACTTCATTGCAGTTCCTAATCTCTTATCAACGGTTCTAAATTTGTCAAATGGCCATCTTGGGATTTTTACAACCACGTAATCTAAGGTAGGCTCGAAACTTGCAGGTGTTTCTTTTGTAACGTCATTTAAAATTTCATCAAGTGTCATGCCTAAAGCTATTTTTGCAGCTATTTTTGCTATTGGGTAACCTGTTGCCTTACTTGCAAGTGCAGAGCTTCTTGAAACCCTAGGGTTTACCTCAATTACCACATATTCGGTTCCTTCAGGATTTACTGAAAATTGAACGTTACATCCACCTTCAATTTTTAAGTGTCTTATTATCTGTAAAGCTGAATCCCTTAGTAATTGGTGTAAATCATCACTTAATGTCTGTGATGGAGCTGTAACAATACTTTCGCCGGTGTGTATCCCCATAGGGTCGATATTCTCCATATTACAAACTACGATACATGTATCGTTCTTATCTCTCATAACTTCATATTCAAATTCTCTCCAACCCAATAAACTTTGGTCGATTAAAACTTGGTGTATCATTGAGTATGCGAGTCCTTTTTCCGTGATTTCTACCAATTCTTCCTCGTTATTGGCCACACCGCCACCAGTTCCTCCTAAAGTAAAAGCAGGTCTAACAATTACCGGGTATCCTAATTCTTTAGTAGCCTCAATTGCTTCTTCTACAGTATTAACAGCTGCAGATTTAGCTATTGGTTGGTTTATTTCTTCCATTGCTTTATTGAATAAATCCCTGTCTTCGGAAGTTTCAATTACTTCTTCAGTTGAACCTAAAAGCTCTATATTGTATTTTTCCAATATTCCTCTTTTTGATAATTCAATGGCGAGATTTAAACCCGTTTGTCCCCCCATTGTAGGTAAAATAGCGTCTGGTTTTTCTTTTTGGATTATTTTTTCAAGTACCTTTGGATTTAATGGTTCCAAATAAACTTTGTCTGCGATGTTGGTGTCTGTTTGAATCGTTGCAGGATTTGAATTAACCAAAATGGTATAAATACCTTCTTCCTTCAACGATTTACAAGCTTGAGAACCTGAAAAATCGAATTCTGCAGCTTGCCCTATTACAATGGGTCCTGAACCTAATATCATTACCTTTTTAATGTCTTGTCTTTTCAAATTTCCACCTTATGATATTGTAAATGTTAACACTCTGAAATAGTCTGTGAGTTAAAATTTCGTAATAATAAACTCAATTAAATGAATCAAAATTGAATCAAAATTGATATTCAAATTATCAAAATATAATATATTAACATATTTATAGTATCGCATAATTGGTATAATTAAATATATTAATTTTATAAAAAAAATAGATAAAATAGATAAAATAGGAAAATATGAAAAGTTGTTACCTTAATTTCTTTATGGCTACCACAAATGTGATAACTGAAATTATCGATGACGAAATTAATGTTGCCATTGCACCGCCGACTATTCCATATATTGGTATCAAAGATAAGTTTAATAGGGAATTCAATACTATTCCCAGTATTATAATATATAAGGGTATTTTTGCATAACCAATTCCTTGAAGTGAGGATGCAGACAAAGTATACATACTCATAACCGATGCAGAAAATGACAATATTATCAAACTATTTGAAACGTCCGTATTTGAAACTCCGAAAGATAATTTCAAAATTTCATCTGCAAATATCACGAAAATTGCCAATAAAGGTAATAATATCATAAAATTCAATAATATGGATTTTTTTAAATAATTTAAAGCTGTTGAACCTTTTAATATATTTGAATCTTTTGAATCTTTCGAATTATTTTTGTTTAAATTATTTTCTTTCGAATTATTTTCGTTTAAATGTTCCGAATTAGATTTTGCTATTCTTGGAATTAGTACCGTTGAAATAGATGCCGCAAATAAGAATAGTAACTTAGAAATTAATGACGCATAACCGTATAAACCATTATCATATGATCCTAACATACTCATTATAAATATGCTATCCAAATCGTTTAATAAACGGTATGAAGTAGCAGTTAAGGCTATTGGTACGGCATAAATCATTACTTTACGTACTATTTTATTGGAAACTTCCTTATTTAACTTTGAATCCGGAATTGAATTTAATTCTGATTTTTTATTTTTGTAACGAGGTATGTATTTAAAAATTATATAAAGTCCCAAAAGACCGCCTAAAAGGTAACCTACAGAAACGGATATCAGTGCACCAGTTACGCCAAAAAATAACGCCAAAGGTATTAAAAATATAACTTTTGAAGTATGTTCTAACACCCATGTTAATGACAATTGCCTTATTTTCAAATTACCCTGTAATATACCCCTTGACCAGGATATAATCGCTGAAAGAGGTATAGATAAAGCTATCGCATAGTAATAAATATCGGGTAAAGTTGAATAGTCCCCGCCTAATATGTATTTCAAAGAAATTGCAAATAACGCCCCAACAAAAGAAAATAAAACCATATACTTTAGTATATCAAATTCCCAAAGAGTATTTTGATTATTTAAATCATTTAAATTTGTAAAATCGATTTTATCGTTTTTATCGTTTTTTTCTTGATGTATTTTTTCCAATTGAGTCTTTGATTTATTTTCGGATATAAATTTCGCCATTGCAGGAGGGATTCCTGAGCAAAAAAAGATTACAATTGTGTCCGCAATCGGTAATAAACCCCTGATGGTACCAAAACCTTCTGTACCAACGATAAAAGGGACTAACCAAAAAAATATGTATAATATTAATTTTGAATAGAGATTTGACAATATCATATAAAAACTATCCTTAAAAAGACCATTTTCTGAATTTTTAATCTGCTTAAGTCTTCTTAATTTATTTTTAGAATATTGGTTCTTCGTAATCTTCATAGACATCATCAATATAGTATTCAAATTTATCTTTATCATCTTCATAATTATTTTTAGGAAGTTTGTTCCGGTCATTAGTTTTTCGAACTTCTTCGTTATTTAAATTTACTACCATTAAATCGTCTTCATTTGAATCTTCGAGTTCGTATTCTTGTTCGTATTCTTGTTTTCTAAGAGAATCTTTAGTTTTGTATATACTTTCATATGGACTACTATATGAATCATTATATGTATTTACATTTGTACGTCTTGTATTCCCAGGTAATTTGGATAAATCTACGCCCATGCCCGTGTTAAAAGGTATTAAATCTCTTCTAATTTTATTATTATTATTATTATTATTTTTAGTATTTTTAGTAAACTTGTTATTTTTATTATTTTCAACTTCGGAATTATTGGAATTATTTTTAAATTCTTTTTCTTCTCTTTCTTCTTTTTCGATAAATGGTTCAGAAGTTAATTTACTTGAATTATCCGTATTATCCTTAATCTCAATATCGATATTCCTATTAACTATCTCATTATTTTCAATTTCCATATTAATATTATCCGCGGTATGGTTGATATCAATTTCCCCCGCATCTTTATTTTCCAAATTTTTGGTAATCTTTTCTTCGAAATCTAATTGTGTTTCTAAAGTATCGTAGATTAAATTATTTATTAAATCGTTTAATTCCATATATTCCGTATTAGTCTTTATGTCATCATTGTTATTGCTATTGTTACCAATATTTTCATTATTAATACTTTCATTGATATATTCGCTACCATTAGGATTAACACTAGTTTCAGCGGGATTTCCGACTGATTTCAGTTTCTTATTAAGTTCCTGGGCTTTTGCCTTTTTATCATTTATAATTTTAGAAATTTTAACAATATTATTCTTTATAGATTGAGAATTAGGATTTAATGACAAAGCATGCTTTAAACATACCCTAGCTTTTTCATATTTTTTTTGCTTGTAAAACTCGAGTGCTTTTGCATTCCACTCATAGGGCAATCTTGATTTTAAAAGGCTTTGAATAAACTTTAAATTTTTTAATGCAACTTTTGAATTTGGATTGCATACGTACGCTTTTTCGTAATAGTAATGAGATTTTAAATAGTTTTTATCCTTGTAATATTTAAGTCCCAATTTACTCCAACGTTCGTATTTTTCTAGATTTGATGTTTCAATCTTTTTTCCCAATTTCTTTTTATAGTTTATTGCTGGTTGATATTGAGAATTGTGATATAAACATTTATTTGCGTAATCGAGTGCAACCTCATAGTCTTCAAGTGCTGTATATACTAAACACATACCGAAAAGTGCTAAAAAATCACTTGAATTTATCCTTAATATCCTTTTAAAGTAACCAATTGCGTCTGAATACTTTTTATCGTTGTAATATGTGATTCCTTGAACATATAACTTATAAGTTTGTTGATTCGAGGGCATTTAACTCACTCCCACTATGCTCTCATTTATAGGCGCCACTTTATGATGGGCATATATAGACATAATAATTATAGCTATGATAGTATATAAAATATTTTATATAATACGTGTGGTAACTATCTTCATCTATTAATTTAGATAAAGTAATATAATAAAATATAATAATATAATAATAAAATATAATAAAATATAATAAATAATAAAAAGAAAAAAAATAAAATAATAATTAAATAAATAAGTAAATAAGTAAATTTATTATATTTTGAGAACTTCTGAAAGTTCTAAAGCTTTTTTAAAACAGTTTTTGGCTTCTTCAGAGTCATTATCTTCCAATAATTGTGCTTTTTGTATCCATAGTTTGGAATTTTCTGGTGCAAGCTCCAATGCGTTTGTGATACATTGCATTGCAAGTTTGTCCTTTCCCAACTCATGGTATATTGAAGACATAAGATTCCATATTTCGTATTCACTTTCAGCCATTTTTCTTGAAGAAATTACTCTTTTAAAACAGATTAAAGCCTTTTCATAATCTGGTTTATTTGAGTTACAGTTCAAAATTCCTTCTTCAAACCAATTTACTGTTGTATCTTCCATATTAACACCTGGGACAATATAAATATACACAAAATCTATAATAAACGTATATTTGGGCTCGATTGTATGACATGACGTTATTAATGATAATTGTTGTAATATTGTTGATATATATTGTTAAGTCTAATTATGCTTTAAGAGACTATATAAAATTTTTGTGTATGTTGTTTGTGAGGTAAGGGTATTTCAACGTAAATTCTATAATATTTATATCATATGTGGGAAATATGTAATATTGAATAATTGACTAAATTAAATGAAATTATGTGTAATTATGAAATTATTAATAAATAACAAATAATTAAATTAATGAGGCTAAAAATATGAAATTAACTGTTTTAGTAGATAATAATGCCCAATTATTAAGTAGAGATATCTATGGGGAGCACGGCTTATCTCAATTTATAGAAGTAGATGATAAACAAATTTTACACGATACTGGATTTTCAGATTTATTTATTGAAAATGCCGAAGAATTAGGTATTAATGTAGCTAATATAGATTACTTAGTGTTATCTCACGGTCACAATGACCACACAGGTGGTTTAAAATATTTAATCGAATATATGAGCGAATTTAGAACTAAAAAACAAAAACCTGTTTTAATTGCCCATGAAGCAGTATTTGATAGGAAATTTAAAGGAAGCGAAGAAATTGGTTGCACTGTAGATATAAAAGATATTAAAAAAGCTTTTAACGTACAATTATCCAAAAAAATGCAAAAAATAACTGAACATTTTTATTTTTTAGGAGAAATTGAAAGAAATAATGATTTTGAAACTGTAGACCCTTACAAAAAACTTGTTAAAGATGAAAATGGCAATAATGTATATGTTGACGATTATTTAGTAGATGACAGCTCCCTTGCATATATCAAAGGTGACGATGATAAAAAAGAATTAGTTATAATCACTGGTTGTGCACACTCTGGTATCTGTAACACCACTGAAATGGCGAAAAAGTTAATCGGAGATTATCCAGTTATTAGTGCAGTTGGCGGTTTTCACTTAATAGAACCTTCAGAAGATAGGATAACCAAAACCTGCGACTATTTAAAAAGTTTAAACTTAGACTCGTTATATGCCTGCCACTGTACGGATTTAGATTCAAAAATTAGACTTGCACAAGCAAATCCATTAAAAGAATTATCTGCAGGTACAGTTTTAGAATTTTAAAATTAAACAATTAATTATTAATAATTATCAATTAATTTTTAAAAAAAGCTTTATTTTTATATTACTTATTTTACTTATTTTACTTATTTGTTTTTTATTTTACTTTATTTTATTAAATTATTAAAAAAATTAAATTAAGATTTTAAAATTTATTTTAAAAGTTAAAATCTTATTGTGCTTCAGCTGCAGCTTCTGTTTTTTCTTCTTCAGCTTTTTCTTCAGCAACTGGTGTTAATACACCCATTTCCATAACATCTGATTTGTAAACTTCTACTCTTCTTAATGGGAATAATTTTTTACATTCGCCGTAGATTTTTGAACCCATAGCTCCCATTAACATAGCGTGAACGAATTCAGGGAAGGTCAATTCTTTTGACATGTCTCTGATGATTTGTTCTGTTTTTAATCTGATTTCTGTTTTGTGGTGGTCTCTTGCTCTAACAGCTGTTAAAACTAAAGCTTTAACTCTTAATTTGAAGCCATCTTTTGTTCTTACATCAATGATTGTTGTAATTTTGCTTCTTCTTCTTCTAACTTGTGATTTCAAGTATTCTCTTGTAGTGTCGTGACCTACAAATTGAGTAACAGCGTTTTTACCACTTACTGAATCAACTTTGAACTGCATTCTGATTGAGTGTTTTGAGTGGTCGTTTGTTAAATCTTTTAAGCTGATTTCTGAAACTCTACCGATTAAACCTGCTGGGTCGTTTGCAGGTGTTTGTCCTATTTCTGCGCCTCCAAAGGATTTAGGAGCAACAATATTGTACCATACTTTGGTTTTCCAAGTATCTCTGGTCATTCTTTTTCCTTTGGTTGACCTTGCTTTCATTCTTGCCATGGTTACACCTCAAATATGAATTCGGATTTTTTGAATTCAATGAATATCTCATGTTTCGTATTTCGTTATAAGTTAAAATGAATTAAATGAAATTTTAAATCATATTATTTATTGATATTAATCGTTAGTATTAATTATTACTTATAATCATTACTTATAATTCAATATATTTAATTATGCTACAATATTATATTCAATATTATTCAATATTATTCAATATTAATTATAGTATAATAATTAAATTACATAATCGGTTAAATCAATGAAATCCCTCATAGGACTTACAGGTTCCGAGTAAATTCTCACGATTTTCCTTGCAACTTCTCTGGTGAAATATCCTTTTTCTGTTTTTATTCTTTTTATCCTGAAAAACAGTTCACCTGCCCTATATACCTGGTCTTCCTCAAAAGCCTGATTATGTGAAACTAAAACGCTAAAAGAACGGGTTATTCCACCAGCACTAACAGAAATATTGACTTTTTTAGGAACGTCTAAAGATTTAGCCCATATCATTTTAATGTCTTTTGCAAATGCAGATTCCACTCTTCTTGAACCTTCAAGTTCTACACTAGTTATTTCAACATTCTCGCCTTTTACTGCGATTGTGTCCTCAACACTTAACTTTTCATCGTCGGGAATATCGACAGTGAATTGTTCGGATTGATTATATCTGCTCACTACAACCTTAATATGTTGTAGTTTACATCTTTTTTCGATGTTGTGCACATTTCCACAATCTTGGCACTTTACCGTATATCTCAAAAGTTTTTTTGATTCAACTTTTTTGATTAAATCGTGAGGAGTAATATCATTGCATGCAGGACATTCAAAATATAACTGCTCTTCAAATGATTCGCATTCATCGTCGTATTCATTTTCGTAAGTTTTGTTCTGGTTCTCGCTCATTTTACCACTGTTTCTATTTATATAAGTACGATATTTTGTAATACTTTATTACTTGATTGATAATTAATTAGATCGTTAATTGATAATACTTATCAATTATCTTCTTCTTCTGTTTTGTCTTCTATTTGGTCTCTTTTTCATTTTAACTTTGGTATTCATTGATTTTTCTAAGAAGTCATCATATTTGAATGGTACTTCTTCACCAATTAATCCTCTGTTTTTCATGTATTCTCTTGCGATTAAGTAGTACATTAAAGATACTGACTTTCTACCTTTGTTGTTTGTAGGGATGATGAAGTCAATGTGTGAGGTTAAGTGTTCTGTGTCACACATACCTACAATAGGTATCCCAACTTCAATAGCTTCTTTTAATGCTTGTTTGTCTACTCTAGGGTCACTTAAGAATAAAACTTCTGGTTCCATGAACTTTCTTGATGCAGGGTTTGTTAATGTACCTGGCACAAATCTACCTGCGAGTGTTTTGATTCCTGTTGTTTTACCGAATTTTTCTAATGGTCCTACTGTGTAAACTCTTCTTGAAACAGCTAAAATTTGTTCTGGTTCATAGTTTGATAAGAATTTTGCAGCTAATCTTAATCTTTCATCAGTTTTCCTAACGTCTAATACATATAAACCGTCAGCTCTAACTCTGTAGATAAATCTTCTCATGTCTTCGGTTTTTTGCTGTGTACCGATGTGGATACCTGATGCTAAGTAGGTGTCCAACGATGTTAATAGGTTATCGTCTGCCATGTTCTTTTCCTCCAAAATAGTGGGTTCTTGACTTTCGAAAAATAAAGCCTTTTCACATGTTTTCCAAATACTAAAAACTTGTGTATAACATATGATATATGCCATATCTTTTGTTTATGTAGCAATTGGACTTTTGTTGTTTTATGAATGGTAATTTACGATTTAATCGTTATTTAAATTGTAATTAATCAATTAATAATATATAATTAATAATATATAATTAATAATATACAATTAAAACCATTCTTTTTTCAGTTATTAATATTTATTAATATTTAGCGTTTTTCTTGTTTATTTACTTTAAAATCCTTTAACTCGAATTTTTAAAGAAAGTATTCAATTCGGTTTTATAACCTAATAGATGTTTTATCACTTAATATATATAGTTATGCTAGATAGCCACATTACTTTGAATTTCAAATAATGAATACAATATAATTTCAATTTCGAATGGTTTATAAAGGGCATATATCAAATATTATATTGTAAATTAATTCGCAGTTAATTCTTAAATAATTCATAATTACTTTGGGATTAATTCATAAATAATATTCATAAATTTAACTATTGGCGCATTTAAAAATTCCAAAAAATAGGGATAAATTAACAAATATATAAATAAATAGCCAATAAAAGTTAGAAATTAAAGGTATGTGGGAATTAAATAATAAATAATAAATACCCAGATTTACAAATTTATATATATGAGGGTTACATGCCCTACCCAAACGAGGGATTGGTGTAAAAAATGGAATATGAACCTATAAAAACTCAACTTGATAAGATAAATACTAAAATAAAAGAATTATATGAAGAAGCTAAAGAACTAAAGAAAATAAGAGACGACGCAAACGAAAAGGTTAAGGAATTTAAAGAGACTCGGGAAGCCATAAATACGGATGTAAAAAATAGAATTGAAGAGATTAGGGAATTAAAACAGAAAAGGGCAGGACTTCTTGAAGAATTTAAGATGATGAAATTAACCAAAAACCAGATTGCTGAAAAAATTGAGCAATTGGAAATGCAACTTGAAACGAGCGCTACAGATATGGACAAAGAACAAGCTTTGGCAGCTCAGATTCAATCATATCAAGAATTATACAAAAGAGCTTCTGAATTGGAAGAATTAAATGAAACCATTAAAGAAATGTCAGATAGTATTTCAGTATTGGTAAATGAATCTTCAGAAGAGCATAAAAAAGTTTTAGAAAATGCGCGAACCAGTGCAGAAAAGCACCAAGAATTATTAATAGCATATAATGAAATAAATCAATTAAAATCAAAAGCTTCAGAACTTCATGAACAGCTTAAGAATCTAAAACTTCAGGAAATTTCGCAAGATAGTGTAGAGTAAACCTCTATATCAGTATTTCAACGTACTATTTAGATTATTAGATTTAATAATCCATATTTTATTGTTAATCTTGCTTTATTTTTATTTATTATTCATTTTTAATTTTAATATATAATTATTTGATTTTTTATAGTCCTATTTTATTTTACTTTGTTTTACATTAATTATTTTAGATTAATTATTTTAGATTAATTATTTTAGATTAATTATTTTAGAGTATATTGATTGTACTTTTTTTATATGACCTAATTATTTTAACTATTTTATACTTATTTACCAGTGAATTTTAAGTTATATAATAACGCCTTAGGTTTATATATTATTAAACCATAGTATATGAAGATGAAAATAGCATATGGAAATTAAAAACGACTATTAAAACTCTAAATTATAATTCAAATAGCATTTATTTTAAAATTAATGACACTAACGGATTAAATCGTTGATTTAACCCATATTTATAGATTTATTTATTAAAAACGTGAAATTATGAATTTAAAATTAGATTTTGACTTATATTTTAAAACTTTAAAAACTGTATTACTTAAAATATGAAACACTTGCCTTATTTGTTTTTTATATTTTTATTTTATGGGTTTTTCACATAATCTGAAAATATAGCAAACAAATATTCCTAATATAATTTAATTTTTAATGTAATATAATTTAAGTAATTTAAGTAATTTAAGTTAACATATTTAATTTATTTTAATTTGTATGTATGAAGCAAATATAACAATTTAAGGTGTATAAGTTATGAGCCAAACATCGACAGAAGCATATTTATTTAAAAAATCCCTCAAAGAATTAAAAGGAAAAAAAGGAAAAGGTACCGAATTAATTAGCGTTTACGTACCTGCAGGTAGAAGAGTATCTGACATATCCCAATATTTAAGACAGGAATTGTCACAATCCTCAAACATTAAGAGTAAAACCACAATGAAAAACGTTCAGTCAGCCATTGAGGTAATCTTACAGAGATTAAAACTCTTAAAAGAACCATTAGAAAATGGTGCAATTATATTTGCGGGAATGATACCAAGAGGCGGTCCAGGTACTGAAAAAATGGAAGTTTACGTTTTAGAACCTCCTGAAGCAGTTAAAACATTCATATATAGGTGTGATTCTCAATTTTTCACCGACCCACTTGAAGACTTTATACAAGATAAAGAAGTTTACGGTGTAATACTCGTAGATAGAAACGAAGCTACAATAGGTACAGTTAAAGGAAAAACTATTACTGTGTTAAAAAAATTAACAAGTGGTGTACCAGGTAAATTTAAAGCAGGGGGTCAATCTGCAAGAAGATTGGAAAGATTAATCGACGATGCAGCCCACCAATTTATGGTAAGGATTGGAGAATACTCAAATGAATCATTTATGCCAATATTGGAAGAGAAAAAATTGAAAGGATTGTTAATTGGCGGTCCTGGAAACACTAAAAACGAATTCGTTGAAAAAGGATTTTTACACCACGAATTAGGTAAAAAAGTTATCGATACTTTCGATTTATGTTACACTGAGGAATTTGGAATTAGAGAATTATTAGATAAAGCTTCCGAATTACTTAGAGATATGGACTTAATGAAGGAAAAGGTAATTATACAAAAATTCTTTAAGGAATTGATAAAAGATGATGGCGGTCTTGCGGCTTACGGTGAAAAACAAGTTATGAAATATCTTGACATGGGTGCAATTGACACACTTATCGTAACTGAAGACTTAAACACGACTAGAGTAACCATTAAATGTAACAATTGTGAAGCCGTTACAAACATAAATGTGAAGAATAACGAGTTATACAAATTTGAAGAAGAACTTAAATCAAAATCTTGTCCAAACTGTGAAGGTTCATTAACCATTGCGGAAGAAATGGATATAATTGAGTATTTAGCAGAATTATGTAAGGTAAACGGTTCAAATATTGTTGTTGTTTCAACCGATACCGAAGAAGGAAATCAGATATCAAAAGCTTTCAGAGGAATTGCTGCGATATTAAGATATAAAGTTTAATTTAACTACTATAACTAATTATTATGATATAAATAACTATTATTTTATTTATTTTTTAATTTAAATACGATATTTAACGACTTAATGAATAACAATTTATAATATTATGAAAAAATAAATAATATAATATAAAAAAATGAAAAGTAAATAAAAAAGCAAATAATATTGATAATATATTGATAATATATTGATAATAATATTGATAATATTAATAATACTAATAGCTTTAATAAATATAGATAATGATACATAATAGAATTAAAAGGGACCTATTGTGATAATATGCTTGAAATTCTTGGTTACGTTGAAAAAGATGTTCGAAAAATGGAATTTAATGAAATCCTGAGTGAAGACCCTAAATTAATTTGGATAGATTGCTATGACCCTTCTGAAGAAGAGTTGTCTGCAATATCTGAAAAACTAGGTATTGAAACTGATGAACTGGCATTAGGTCTCGATGAACAAGAAGTTCCAAGGGTAGAGGAAGAAGAAGATTACTACTTAATAGTTTTCAAAGCTCCTTTATTCGAAGAAGATATTACCACAACTTCATTTGGTATCTTTGTAAAAAATAACATTGTTTTAACGATACATAAAGATAAAATTAAAGCAATAGGTAAATTACACAGAGCAATAAGCTATAAAAAGCCACGTAACGTATTGGACAAAGGAAACGGGTTTTTTGTATACACCCTTTTGAACCAGATCATAAGTAGTTATTCGAAAGTGTTGGTTAAAGTTGAAGATGATTTGGATGTTTTAGAAGATAGAATTCTTCAAGATCACAACAAAAACCTTACGGATGACATATTACAGCTTAGGAAAATGCTTGTATACTTCCATAAGGCGCTTATATCTAATAAAGATGTTATTTCACTTTTAAAACGTAAATACCTCCCAATTACCACTCAAGAAGATAGATGGGAATTTGAGGATCTTTATTATGATATTATTCAGTTGATAGACATGGAAACGACATACCGAGAATTATTGTCTTCAATGATGGATATGACCTTATCGATTGAAAATATAAAAATGAACCAGATTATGAAAATTTTGACAATGGTTACTGCACTTTTTGCTGTTCCCGTCTGGATTACAGGAATTTATGGTATGAATTTTAAATATCTGCCATTTTC
The DNA here is from genome assembly GCF_017875395.1 of Methanococcus voltae. NCBI lineage: Archaea > Methanobacteriati > Methanobacteriota > Methanococci > Methanococcales > Methanococcaceae > Methanococcus > Methanococcus voltae. Next base: position 21,817 of record NZ_JAGGMO010000001.1, read on the forward strand.
TGAAGACCCAAATGGTTTCTGGGTCGTACTATTAATTTCATTAATTCTGATTATCGTAGTTATGTACGTGTTCATTAAAGAAAAATGGATAAGATGACTAATTGAAAATATGAAAATATAATATTCATATCAAAATAGGATAACAGTTTTAATATTATAAAAATTAAATATAAATAAAATTAAAGATTAAACATATAAAATTCTAAAAAACTATATGCTATAAATTGGTGAAATGATGACCCAAAAGGAATTTGTGATATGGCCTGCTTACTTTGATATCCAAAATAGCCGTTCAAAAGGTAGAAAATTAAATAAAGAATTTTGCACTAGAAATGTTAAATTAAAAGATTTAGTATCTGCAGCTAAAAAATTGGGTTATTCATACGAACAGGTGAATTCAAAAGCTTACCCTAAAGAACCTTGGGAAAATATAGGCTATTTAAAAATTAAAATTAAAAATGAAGAGAATTCCGAAAGTAGTGGTAAATATGAAATATTACTTAAAATAGGTAAACAACTTTTAGCATAAAAATACATTTTAAATTTTTAAATTTTTAAATTTTATTTTAGATATAAAAAAGAGAATACTCAAATTTTATAAAATATATCTGTATTTTATAAATATATGAGTATTGAGAGAACTTATTATTTTATTTTTATTATTTTATTTTATTATTCTTATTTAGCATTGTATTTTGAGTTTAATGCCTTCAAAGGCCACACGTAAATTCATAAGAATGCCATAATTCATATTAATTAATTGGATAACTAATTTCTATTCCAAATTAGATAGCTAACTATCTAAATAAAACGGTAATTACTTATCGCTGGCAATATTGATTTCGATATTAATAGGACCGTTAATTGTAGCGGGTTTACCCTCAATTCTTTCATCAATATCAATTAAATCATTTAATCTTTCTTGAACTTTTTCAGAAATCTTTTGAATAATTGCTGAAGGTTCAACTGCTGAATAAATGTATGGCTTTTTACCCAAACCTTCTTTTTTCATTTTTTCTCTGTTTACATACCCTAAATTGTACATTTCGAGAATGGATTCCCTTACAGTTGATGGGTATATACCTGTACCATTAGCAATTTCTTCCACAGTACTTTTTTCAAACTTTCTAAGGAATATGTATATCTTAGCCCTAACTTCACTTGCCATCAAGTTTGAAATGTTTTGAACTAAAATTCTATCCACATTTTCAATTATTTTTTGAGTAATATTGTCACCACGTTTATTTAATTCAAATATTCTATAGCTATTTTAACATAGGGGTTCATTTAACTAACTTGGAACCTCAAAAACTATAAAAAAGCACATTCATCACCAAAAATACTATTTATATAGTCAAGTCCCAATTTATTAAACAAAATATTAATATCCCATGATTTTATATATAGTTTTTGGTTATTATATCTAAGTCACGTTCTTATTATATTAATTATTACCCTTATTATACAAAATTTATCATTATTTTATCCTAAAATATATATTAATTAATTGCCAATATAAATTTTATATTCTTATACGATATTTAACACTTATATAAGATAAATTTTGAGCTATTTTATTATTATTCGATAAATATATACTCATTTTACAACATGATATATTTAAATCAAATAATTTATGGGCACATATATTAAAATAAAAATAGTGCATTAAATTTTAAAAAAATAAAATAATAAGTGGAAAATGAATGTACCATGAATACGGTACAGCATCATTCGCACGTATCTGTTGGGTTTGGATAATAGATTACACTAACGTTGCAACTATATAAAAGTTTAATAAAGAAACTTAATGACATAATGTAAATTCCTTATCAACTTGATAATATTGATTAAACGATTATATACTTACGTTATATGGGCATATATGTAAAGTGTATTTACCCCAAATACTAAATATAAGATTATTTACGTTCTTCGATTTATTTAAGATACATTCATTCTATAAATCCGAATAGAATGAATTAATATTTCAGCTATAAGACTAAATTTTATCCATAACATAATTTATTCGTCATAACATCTTGACAAATAATAGGGCAATAATGGGAATAATATCCCATTTTTGATTTAGTACATCTAATATATATTACTTTCCATTTTTGGAATATCTTTCAAAGTTAAATAACCGAAAATAGGTAAAAAAACTACTAAAGTTTAATGTAACTTATTTAAATATAAAGACCATATAAATATTACTAAATAGATTATATAATAATAGCAATCATTATGTATAATACTTATTGCATTAACCAATATGGTTGTCTTAAGGGAAACTTTTTAGTTTCTTATAGTATTGTATAACATATAAAACCAACTCTTAATACTAAATTAAAAATTAGGTAATAGAATAATGGGATAAATTATGAAAATCATTAAAGCATTAAATAAAAGTAAAGCTATTGAAATATTGCAGTATCTTATGAATGAAGATAAGTCATACTTTAGTGAAATCGTAGTTATAACTCATTCTAACAGTTCTACCACCTACCGAGCTCTTGAATGCTTAAATGAAGCAGGTTTAGTTTCAAGATGCGAAGATGGTGTTAAAAGAAATGATAAAGTATACTATAATATTACAAATAAGGGCATTAAAGTAATGAATTTAGTTAAAAAAATAGATGATATAGATTAAAAATATATATTTTTTTTATGTTAAAATTATTAAAATACAGAGTATAAGAATAATAAATATTATAAAATAAAATTATAAAAAGTTAAACTGAAATTAGAATAAAACTAAAAATAAAATAGAATAATTAAATAAATTGAATAAATTGAATAATAGATTTATTTTATAATCTCAATTATTCATTTAACATTTCGCTCTTTTCTTCAGATGATAATATATCAACAATTTCAGAAGGTTTTCCCATTTTTACCAATTTACCGCCCCTTACGAGACCTGCTCTGTCACATACGTTTAATACAAAGTCCATATCGTGTGAAACTATGATGTATGTTTGGTCAAGTTCTTTTCTGGAGTTTTGGATTGATTCTGCAACCATGTTTCTTGTTATAGGGTCCATTGTACCTGTTGGTTCGTCTAATAATACTAAGTGAGGTTCTCTAATTAAAACTTGAGCTAAAGCAACTCTGTGTTTTTCCCCTACACTCAATTCTTTAGGATATTTATCCAACATACTTTCGGCTTCCGCTTCAGTGAAACCTACTGATACTAAGGTATGCTCTGCTTTCATTTTTGCAAACTCAGCTGGCATTTCGAGACCTATTGACTCAGTTAAGTTATAAAGTACTGTTCTGTGAGGGTATAAACTGTATTCTTGGAATAAAATTCCAATGTATCTTCTTGCTCTTCCTCTGTTTGCAGGTCCTGCCTTTGTCATATCTACAACTTCTTCCCCAAGTCTAAAGGAATAGTTACCTTTGGAAGGTGGGAGAATTCCTGCAATTATTTTTGATAAGGTTGTTTTACCTGCACCACTTAAACCTACGAGTCCAAATATCTCTTTCTCATTTACAGAGATGTCTATACCATTTACAGCTTTTACGATACCCCTTTCAACTGAAACGTATCTTTTTTCAACATCCTTCAAACTAATAAGTTCGTCTTTTATTTCCACATCTTCAAATTTTTTCATAGATGTTATGGTTTTCATAAATTCATCTACTACCTTTTTACTCTCGTCAAACATCTTAACTTCGCCGTTTTCGAGCCATATTGTAGACTGTGAGAGTTCTTCAATAACTTCTGGCCAGTGTGACGTGATAACCATTGCAATATTATGCTTAACAACTGTTTCAGCTAATGCAGTGTGTACCAACTGTGCTGTTTTAGGGTCTAACGTACCAGTTGGTTCATCTGCTAAAAATATAACCGGATCTTTTGCAATTTGTCTTGCTAAAACTACCCTTTGCTTTTCCCCACCACTTAAATCTCTAGAAATGTGAGTAATTCTATGTTCTAATTTTACCATTTTAATTAAACCAAGTGCTTTGTCACTTGCTTCTTTTCCTTCTACGCCTGCGTTTCTTAAAGCTTCCAAAATGTTTTCTGCAACGGTTCTTTCTCCATAAAGTGCGAAAGTTCTTTGTAACATAATTGCAATTTTCTTCTTTAAATTGTAGGTCATTTCGTCATTTTCCCAGAAATCGACTGCTTTTGCCTTGAATTCTCCAACCTGCTCTTCATTACATTGGCATGGCTGTCCAACTTTTGACGGAACTTCAACTTTACCACACTTGTTACATACTGCAACGTGGTAGATAACATTACCGGATGTAGGTTCGTAACCTTCCATACCCCTTAACATGTGTAATAAAACAGATTTTCCGGAACCACTCCTCCCTAAAACACCTAAAACTTGCCCCTCATCGAGAGTAAAATTAATATCTTTTAAAACGGTATGGTCTCCAAATTTCTTAGTAACGTTTTTTACTTCTATTAAACGCATAAAATCACCTTAAAATTAATATAAACATAAAATTACAAATTATATAAATGTATAATCTAAAGAATTATCGTAAATGTGATATTATCCCGCAGGTAAACAAATAACATATATAATTAATATTTAACATAGTATATGAATTTTACCCATAAGTGCACATATTATAAAACTATAGGGTTATTTAAATTTTTTCATTTAACGTATTTAGAATACCATATAATTAAAATTTATTAATTGTCACTTATTAGTTATCAATTATTAAATTAATTATTAGTTCTTACTTATTAATTATTAGTTATAATTATCGATATCTAACAAACATAAAACATAAGATATGATAACAACTAGTTTATAAGTCTTTTCTATCCTTCCAATTGCATTGGCGTACTCTATAGCTACATCTACCGCCACCACAAGTATTTCCGCAATTTCTTAACCTATAATGTCCGCCCCCGATTTGGAGCATTTTACCATTTATTAAAGCATCTGAAATCTTTTGCCTTGCAGACTTTAAAATATTCCAAAAAACACGCCGGGATATCCCCATTGAGGCAGCTGCATCTTCATGAGCATAACCAATATAATCAACAAGCCTTACACTTTCTAATTCCTCAACGGTTAATTTTAAAGTTTCTAACTCAAATCTGGGTGTCCCAAGTGGTTTAAAAGTTTCAAATTTTGGTTCTTCACTTATTAATCTAGGTATTTTAGGTCTACCTTTTTTTTCGTCAGCTTTTGTATCGACTTTTGTATCTGCCTTTGTGTTATTTTCTTCTTGCTCTTTTTCTATTTCTTTATTTTCATTATTTTCATTTTTTTTCATAGTATCAACAGTAATTCATCATCAAATTATCAAACATATGTGGATTTATTAAATTTTAAACTTATTATTGATTAGTATATTGATTATTATTGATTATTATTGGATATACCCATATAATATCAATCTAAAACCATATAGTTGCATATATATACTATTATATCTGTGTTAGTAGTTTATTAATCTAATTGTTAGTAATAAGCTATATTAAATTAATTATGTATATTATGCGACCTACTATTTAAAAAAGAAATAAAACTGTCAGGCTATTTATATTCAATTAAGAGTTTAAATAATCTAACAAAGAAAATTAAATTTAAAACTAAATGGCGTATATAATGTAAATATATACTATTATACTATAATTTAACAATACAATAGCCTTAATCCGATAATTTAATAATTTAACGATTTAACATAAAGTATAAAATATAATATAGGGTAATTCAAACTATAAAATAATAAAATTAAATATATATTCATTGATTAATCCATTTCGGGGTTATTTATTGTCATACCCAAAACAGGCATCATAATCATGGTATATTTCTCATCCTCAAGTCTTTCGTGTATTTTTTCCTTGATAGATGGTACAATATCCATATTAACAACTGCATTTATAAGTAATGTATTTTGAGATAATTGTTTTACAAAATTAATCGCGAGTTCCGGTTCTTCAGACAGTAAAAAGCCTTGCCAATCATAAGGTGACAATCCAGCATATTCTTTAATGTAAAATCCTGAGATTCCCCCTTCGGAAAGTGCATTTATTGCTTTACCTATGTTTTTTGATTCTATAAATAGTTTTATCAACAATTTCATATTTTCCCCCCGTATGAAATTATTAGGCAAATGTCAATACTAAACTAAATTATTAGTAACAAGATTACAATAAATTATAGCTTAATTATAATTTGTTAAACTTGTTAAACTTGTTAATTATGTGTAAACAATAGTATTGATTGTATTTTTAACATTCATATATTTAGATACTTTATTATACCCCAATCCATGATATCTATATTTTATTATTGATATAATACAGTATACTATAATATATTCACTTACCTAATTTATAACTTTTTATATATTTTTAATTTGATAGTACTTCATTTATAAAGAAAGAGATACAATGAGAAAAATTATGGAATATATAATACTATAAGAATATATGACTATACAATAAGGATAATATTGGGACGTAATTAATTAAATTAAGACCGAGATTAAAAAGAATATTAAAAATAAGATTAAAATCGAATCAATGTTGTAGTTAAAATTAAAAGTAAAATTAAAAATAATATTGGATATTATATTAGATATTATATTAAAAATAAAATACAGATAATAGCTTATTTGTATTTTTAATTATTATTCTATAAAATATGTGGATTTATAATTTTAAATTAAGTTCCAATTCTTAAAGGTTCCGATAAATCTTTTATCAATCGTATAACTGAATAAGCTGCTAAAGCTGATGTTTTTGGATTATCTTTGCAAGGATTATTCTCAACACAAGTTTTTATTGTACCAATGGAACCTTTAACATATATTTCGTGTTTATTGGTGGATAAAGCAGGGTCTGCAACTATTTTCACGTTTGCAGGTACTTTCGAAGCTAATGACAAAACCACGGAAACATTTATGTTTTGAGGGAATTTTGAAATTGCATCAAATACAGTTCCTTCAAATACTACCTTAGGTTCCCCTTTTTCTTGAATTTCAGATATTTCTTGTTCCGTCATCCCGTTTTTCAATAATGCGTTAACTAAACCAAACACTGGCTTGGTAGTAACTAACTCAACCTTTTCAATATGTCCCAAAGAGCCTGCTTTTATTGCATCTATGCCTGCAATTGCCCCCGATGGAACATAAACTTTTTTATTGTTTTTTTCTGCTAAATCACGTAAGTTAATAAATAGCTCCTTATCTACTAAAGCTCCTACGCTCATTATTATGACATCCTTATCTGAATTTAGTGATTTTGTAGCTACGTCGTGTACTGCATTTACAGAAGCACATTCTACTACTAAATCAATGTTTGAATTCAAGAACTCTTCTAAAGTCTCGTAAGATTCTGAATTAGTTTTTCTTGCAAGTTCTGACGATTTTTGATAATTTGTATCGTACAAACTTATAACTTCGGCTTTTTTAACTCGCTCGGTTTCTAACGCCTTGCATATCAATGATGCGATTGCTCCGCATCCAACGATACCTATTTTTAACATTTTACTCACTATATTTTTAATTGCTTATTGATTAATTTATTATTTTTAATTTATTATTAGTCATTATTTGTATTTTTAATTATTATTTTATAATATATCCTTATAGTATATAAAATAAAATATTAAAATAAAATATCAAAAGGGATTTGAACAAATACACTAGGAATATAAGATAAAAAAAGTAGAAGATAAATTTAGATAAATTTAGATAAATTTAGTTAATACTAAAAATCCAACAATATAAAATATGGTATGAAATAATAGGATATAATACAATATAAGGAATATAATTGAGTATTATGAAATATAATTAAAATTTAGATGTTATAGGCGGTTTAATCAATATGATGTTACCTATAGCGGTTATTAACTGGAATGGTAAAACTACTTTTTTAGATGGGTCTTCTATTGTTTCCTTTAAACATCCGTTAGCCACATCTGCAATAACTATTCCCCCTACGGTTGACTTCTCTGTGTCAATCATTGCATCAAAAACTTTACCAACATAAATAGCTTCAGTTGTGTAGATTTTTTTATTCAATAAATCACTTATTTTAATCGCCATAAGTATGCCTCCCAATTTCACTAACTGATTATATAAATAATATTTTGATATAAATACTTATAGTTATGGACTTAATTTAAACAATACATGTTATAATTTAATTGATGTATTTATAATATAGTGTATCATTTTTGAAATATATTAATTTAAATATCTTGTATTTTATAATAATCGATAAAACATAATTACTTCATAATATATTATATGAATGTAAATTATATAAATTAACGCTATTTAAATTCAACATATGTATGACAATATAACGAACTAATTTATGATGATATAATTATGATAGTATAAATAGGTAAAATATTAAATATATATTTATTAGCCGAATGTAGCAAACGATGGGGAAAATATGGCAACAAGACGTTTTGTAAAGTTATATTTTAAAAAAGATGACGATATATGGATAGAAGTGATGAATGCTGAAGAAACTATAGAAGTTCTTGAGAAAATAAGAAAATCAGTGATGGTTGATGGATATATGTTAATAGGCTGGGAAGAATGGTATAATGATGATTTATCATTTAGTAACAGCAAAACAGAATATAGAATAACAGACTAAGGATTAATCATTAAAATATATAAAAATACTTTTTTTTATAATATTGCTTATTTATAATATTGTTTATAATCTCGTACTTCAATTAACTTAAAAATTAAAAATAGAATTTTGAGTATAAATTGCACCTGTATTTAATACAGTATTATAGTGTACATGGCATCCTAAAAAATAATACATTAATGTATAAAACCTAATATGAAATATAAAATATAAATATAAAATATAAATATAAAATATAAATATAAAATTGAATTATGATAAATTATTACTTCATTATTTTGTATATTGTCTTTATTTATTATCAATATTGCTAATACGTGGTGATATTTAGTAATAGGGGAATGGGGGGAATTTATCCTAAATATCTAACTCTTATTTTGTTTACGGTGCTAATGCAAAATATAGGCAAATATAATATTTCAATAAATTTTGGCATATTTATAATGATTTAAAGATTAAAAATTTAAGAATAATGTGTAAGTTATTTGATCTATTTGATTATATTATCTTCTAGTTCTTCAAGTTCTGCAAGAATTTCTTTTTTATTTTGATTTAAATTTTTAGATCTACCTCTTTGTCTGTTCATTTCTATTTGCTTTTTAACAGATTCTAAGGCATCTTTTAAAACTTCTATAAAATCCCATCTTTGTTTTTCTGCAATCAATTCAATATCTTCTCCATCGAATTCATATCTCTTGGTTGAGGATAATTTAGGCTTTGACTCACCAACAAACAACTTTCGAGGAGTTTTTACATAAACCTTAACGTTATAAAATGGACTACCTCCCTTATCACGTTCTTTCTTAATGGATATTTTCATCCATTGCAACTGTCTGGAATATTTCACTATCTTGTTAACTTCTGAACTTAAAATTCTTTCTGCAAGCTCTCGTTGTTCCTCTTCTAATTCACCCCTAATTTCTACTTCAATCATTGATTCTGCTTTAAGGTCATAAATATACTTAAGTATGTCATATCTTGTAATTACGCCCCTTAAAGTACCATTCTTGTAGACAGGCATTCCTCTAATATCATTTTCTTTTAATATTCTAGCAACTTCAGGTATTGAATCTGTCAATTCTGCGCTAACTACTGGATAACTCATTATTGAAGAAACTGATTGAGACATCCTTGATATTTTTTCGCCTTTGATATCACCGATTGTCATTTTAACTTTTGGTTTGTATATTTTTTTAATTATGTCGTCTTCTGTGACGATACCCTCTGGTTCGCCATCTTCATCTAATACTATTAATCTTCCTATACCGTATTTAGACATTAAATTCCTTGCCTTACCTACATTTTCATTTTTATCTATTGTTATGGGGTTTTTGGTCATTATTGCGTCTACTGAGACGTCTTTCAAAATATCTGAAGTTGAAACGGCTTCTATAATATCATAATCAGTTATGATTCCTGCAATGTTATTCTTACTATTATAAACTGGAGCTACCCTCTGACCACTATTTACTATGTCAAAGCATGCGTCTATAACTGTCGCGTCTTCGAGAACTCCATGTGGTTTGTACATTAAATCGCCGATTGGTTGACCTACAGAATTTGAAAGTAACAAATCATGAATATTTACCAGGTAAATCACACCCTCCTTCTCCACGAGTAAATTGTGGAATCTATTAGTTTCCATCATACTAATTGCTTTGGAAACTGTGGTTTCCGGCGTTACAATAACGACGTCTTTTGTAGAAATATCTTTAACGAGCTTGCTCATCAAATTTCACCCCGCCTAAATCCATGATATATATTTTGTTTTTTCCCTATTATATCCTTTGGGATAGTGCGCAGTGTCATAAAATGTATATATGATGAACGACATAGATAATTAGTTTCATTAAAAGGTCATTTCATATATAAATTTAAAATAATTAAGTTACAACAAAAAGGCTAATTTTAACGTATTTATAATTAAAAATAATGATAAATTGGGGATATTAACTTAAATATATAAATATTTATATTAATCAATATTGTAAAAATAATCTAAAAAATAATAAAGTAATAAGATAATAAAATAATAAAATAAAAGAAATAACTTAAAATAAAGTAAATAAAATATATAAAAAAATAAAATATTTTTTATTGAATTATAGCAATTGTATCAACTGCTCCATCAATACTTACGGTTTCAACTTCTTCACCGTTTGCATACATTGCTCTTTTAACATCTTTAATATGTTCTTTTGTAAGTATACCAAATTCAGATTCAAAACCTTCATTTAATATTTTTTCAATGGTTTCAGCATCTGCATTTTTAATAAAGTTCATTACCTTTCCAGCATTTTGCTTATGTTCTGGACCGATTTTTGATTTATTTGGGGTTACTTCGGATATTTTCTGCTCCAAAGATGGTTTACCCATTGTTATTACCAAATCATTGATTTTTAATGAACCTGAAATATCCTCTTTTGTAGCATTTAACGCTTTGAATTCTTTTTCTTCAGCGTAAATTTCAACTTTAGATAATTCTGCATTTAATGGCATACCTTTGTTTGATTTGTATCTTCTTAATGAAGCTACGGCATTTTTAACCATTTCTCCCATTTCTTCATTTTCTGCGCTGATAAATGATTCATCCAATACTGCCCAGGTGAAATGTAAATCATCGATTTCGTAAATTTCACCAACTAAGTCTGCGAAGTGTGGCGTAAATGGAGCTAACATTTTTGTACACTCTGTAATAACCTTATAAAGTGTGTACTGTGCCATGAATCTTTCGTTGTTTGCTTCTTCGGTTTCTTCTTTATTGTAAAGTCTGTGTTTCACTAATTCGATGTAGTTATCACAGAATTCGTGCCATAAGAATTTTTGAATATCTGCAACAGCGTTGAATTTGTAGTTTTCGAGGTCTTCACTTACTTCTTTTACCAATTTATTTAATTTACTTAAAATCCAAAGGTCTACAGGATTTGTAATTTCTATTTTTTCGTCTGCATTCATTTTTGCTTTTATTGTAGCAATTATATCATCGCTGATGTTCATTTTTGCAAATTTACTTGCATTCCATACTTTTCTTAAAAATCTGTTTCCGTATTCAACTTCTTTCCAAGCGAAAGGAACGTCTTTACCTAACGTACTGTTTGAAGCCCATAATCTGAGGGAATCTGCACCATATTTATCAGTGATTTCTGAAGGAGCTACAACGTTTCCTCTACTTTTACTCATCTTAAAGCCATCTTCACCGAAAACCATACCATTTACAGCGATTTCATCCCATGGCTTTTCACCGGTTAAAGCTAATGACCTTACAATTGTGTAAAATGCCCAAGTTCTGATGATATCGTGACCTTGTGGTCTCAATTGGACAGGGTAGTATTTTTTAAAGAATTCTTCATTTTCCAACCAGCCTGCGATTACCATAGGGGTTATTGAAGAATCCATCCAAGTGTCTAAAACATCTGTTTCAGCCCTTAAGTTTTTACTTCCACATTTACAAGTGTATGGTGATTCTTTTGTAGGATCGATTGGTAAATCTTCTTCTTTTGCGAAAATGATTTCTCCACAATCTTTACAGTACCATACAGGGATAGGGGTTGCAAATAATCTTTGTCTGCTGATACACCAGTCCCAGCCCATGTCTTCAATCCATTTTAAAAGTCTTGATTTCATGTGTTCTGGAATCCATTTAATTTCATTTGTTGCTTTTTCTGCTTCTTCAAGCATTTTAGTAACGTTTACGAACCATTGATCCCCAACGATGATTTCAATAGGGGTTTTACATCTCCAGCAAGAACCTACATTTTGTTCTAAAGGTTCTTGTTTTATCATGTAATCGTTTGCCTTTAAATCGTCGATTATTTCTTTTCTTGCTTCTTCGGATTTTAAACCTTGGTATTTTCCAGCAATTTCGGTTAATTGTCCTTTTTCGTCGATTGCTTTTTTAACTTCTAAATTGTGTCTGTTAACCCATGTAACGTCGGTTTTGTCCCCGAAAGTACATACCATTACAACACCGGTACCGAAATCCTTTTCTACATCTTCATCAGGGTAAACGGTTACTTCTTGGTCAAATAATGGAACTCTTACAGTTTTTCCCACTACATCGCTGTATCTTTCATCTTCGGGATGGACAACAATTCCTACACAAGCGGCCATTAATTCAGGTCTTGATGTAGCTATTTCTAAGTATTTTCCATCATTTGTTGCGTAAGGGAATTTTACATAGTTTAATTTAGAGGTTCTTTCCTGATATTCTACTTCTGCAAAAGCAATTGCGGTTTCACATCTTGGACACCAGTTTACAGGGTGCTTTCCCCTGTATATGAGACCTTTTTGTTGCATTCTTAAAAAAGCAGTTTGTGACTTTTTAACGTATTCTGGAGTCATTGTGATGTATTCTCTGTCCCAATCTGTTGAAATACCTAATGAACGTACTTGCTCCCTCATTTTATCGATATTTTCTACAGTGAGGTCAATACACATTTTTCTAAATTCCTGTCTATCTACACCGGATTTAGTGATATTGTGGATTTCTTCAACCTTTACTTCGGTTGGTAAGCCGTGACAGTCCCAGCCTTGTGGGAACATAACGTCGTAACCATTCATTCTCTTAAATCTTGCGATAATATCCATATATGTCCAGTTTAAACCGTGTCCTAAGTGCATTTTACCTGTTGGGTATGGTGGGGGTGTATCTATTATATAAGGAGGTCTTTTTTCATCTTCCATAAACTTATATAATTTTTCATTTTCCCATTTTTCTTGAATTTTTTTCTCTACTTCCATAGAATATTCTTCTTTAATTTCCATGATAGCCCTCAAATATAATTATTTATCGAGTATTAATTTTTTGATACCTTTGATACTTTCAATACTTCGGATACTTTTTGATACTATTTGTTTTATAAGTATAATTTAATTGTATTTTTAATAATTGCTATTTATATTATATAAAGATTAATAAAATCTACGAAATTTAATTAATAATCTCATAAAAATATAGTATAAAAAATGAAAGTAGTATTGTAAACTATTAAAAAATAAATAAAAAAATTAAAATAAGTTAAATAATTCAAAATAATTTATTAAATATTTTTGAAAACATCGACTATATATTCAATGTCTTCTTCGGTTACAGATGGATGAACCGGTAAACTTAAAATTCGTTCTGATGCGTACTTTGATTTTTCACAGTCTTTATCATATCCTAATTTTTCGTAAATCGGTTGGTAATTCACAGGGATTGGGTAGTGAATACCTGTACCAATACCTTTTTCAGCTAGGTATTTCTGTAATTCGTCTCTTTCTAACTTAAATTCGTCTTCGACACGAATACAGTATTGGTGATAAACGTGTTTTGCATTCTTATCCTTAAATGGTGTTACAATACCGTCAACATCCTTAAGACCGTCATTTAATAATTTAGCGTTTTTTATTCTTTTTTCAGTCCAATTATCTAGATTTCTAAGTTGTACTCTCCCAATTGCAGCAGATATGCTTGTCATTCTGAAATTATAACCTAATTCAGTGTGTAAGTATTTTTCAGACTGTCCATGATTTCTTATAAGCTTAGCCCTATTGCATAACTCATCGTCGTTTGTTAATACAATACCGCCTTCTCCAGTTGTCATATTCTTCGTAGGGTAAAAACTAAATGTTGAAAAGTCTCCAAATCCACCTACTCTTTTATTATTGTATTCTGCGCCGTGTGCTTGTGCTGCATCCTCAATTAAATATATATTGTGGTCTTCAGCAATTTCTTTGAGTGCTTTAACATCTGCAGGCTGTCCAAAAAGGTGAACTGCGATTATTGCTTTTGTATTTGGAGTTATTTTTTCCATTACTTGTTCCGGGTCGATATTATAAGTATTTTCGTCAATATCTGCGAAAACGGCTTTTGAACCTTGGTATAATATTGAATTACTCGAAGCTATAAATGTAAATGGTGTTGTTATAACTTCATCGCCATGCGATAGTTTTAAAGCTTTTAAAGCAAGGTCTAAAGCCACAGTTCCGCTTGTAACGCCGATACCATGTTTAGTTTGCTGATAGTTGGCGAATTCTTTTTCAAATTCCTCAACTTCTGTACCGTGTGCTAACATTCCACTTTTTAATACATCAGTAACCGCTTGTATTTCTTCTTCGCCTACCAATGGCTTAGCAATTGGTATATTTCTTGATATATTTGCTTTTTCAGTTTTTTGTGACAAAATCCCGCCTCATTAAGTCAAATTTGTATTATCTGTATTATTTGTATATTTGCATTTTATTAATATCTTGTTTACATTATTGGTAATATATTTTTTACATTATTATTGATAAAAATCAAATTTTAAAATATATTTGTGGTTTAAGAATATAAAATTAATTATTTAATTTAATACTGAAAAAATACTAAAAAAGTAAAATAATGAATTAAGAATTAGGGAATTAAGAATTAATATATTTTAGTTATTCAGATTGTATGATTTCCATTAATTTTTTAGCTGCGTTATCCATGGTAGTTTCAAATGAAATTCCGTTTTCATTCAATATTCTTCTACCTTCTTCTTCGTTTGTTCCCATTAATCTAACAGCAAACTTAACATTTGGGTAATCTTTATAAACTTCTACAATACCTTTTGAAACTTCATCGCATCTGGTAATACCACCTAAAATGTTTATAAATACACCTTTAATTCCTTCTTTTGATAAAGCTCTTCTTAATGCTTTTTGAACGGTTTCACTGTTTGAACCGCCACCTACATCCAAAAAGCAGGATGGTTCACCACCGGAATTTTTAACAATGTCCATAGATGCTAAGGTTAAACCTGCACCATTTCCAATTACTGCTATGTCTCCATCCAAATCAACGTATGCGAATTCTGATTTTTCTTGCTTGCTGTATTCTTCAAATTTGGCAAAATCGTGTTTGTAGTAGGAATCATCGTCTAAATTAAATACTGCATCTGCTGCAATTATTGTTTCCTCTTTTGTAACCACTAATGGGTTAATTTCAATTAAAGAACCGTCCATATCTTCGAATGCTTTGTAAAGTTTTGATATAATTGTAGCAATTTTTGAGATTTCTTTTGAAGGAATTCCTGCTCTTATTAACATATTTCTTGCCATATATGGTTGGAATTCTTTATCGAAGTCAACGTAGTATTTTATAATTTTTTCAGGGGATTTTTCAGCTACTTGTTCGATATCTACACCGCCTTCGGTTGAGAACATTACTACAGCCTGTTTATTGTTTCTATCAATAACAATACCTACATAATATTCTTTTTCGATGTTTATCATATCTTCTAAAAGTACTTTTTCTACTGTTTCGCCCTTGATATCTTTATTTAACAATTCTTCGATTTTTTCATTTGCTTCTTGGGTGTTGTTTGCAAATAATATCCCGCCAGCCTTTCCTCTACCGCCTACGAGTACTTGAGCTTTTACAACAACAGGATTATCGATATTTTCTATTTTTTTGTCTGTAACTTTGCTGTTTGGAACAGGGATTCCGTATGATTTGAATATTGCCTTTGCTTCATATTCGTGTAATTTCATAAATTCACCAATTGACTTAAATTTTAAATAATTTATTAAATAATTTATTAAATGATTTTAAAAGATTCTAAATAATTTAAATAGATATTTGACTTTTTTGTATATATAGATTACATAATAATATCTGTAATAAAATAGGTAAAAAAATCGATAGTAAAAATAAAATAGGAAAATTATGGCTTTAATTAATTTTGTTTTATTAATTTTGGTTTTTCATCTGTTTTCCAATTAAAACATTGACTTCATTTAAGAAATTTTCCATCTCTGTTTTTTTAATTGCTGCTCCAGAGGCTACGTTGTGTCCTCCACCATCTCCACCGTATTTTTTAGCTAAACCCATAGCTTCGGATAAATTCAATCCATTTTCAACCAATTCTCGGTTTCCTCTTGAAGATACTTTGTAAATATCGTTTTCTTCATTAAAACCTAAAACTGGTTTATCAGTAATCATTAACGATGCAATTATTCCAGTTTTTCCCTTATTACCTATAAAATATCTTAAATTTTCCATTTCCTTGAGTTCAGTGGTTTTTAAATCGTTTATAACTTCAATTTTGTATTCTCGGAATAGTTCTTTTCCTTTTTCAATTGCTTTTTTGTCCCCAAGTAATATACTTAATCCTAATGCTGTTTCTTCTTTTCTACCGCAAGCATTTAAAATTTCAGATAAGTAATAAGCATCATTTATTCCTATGTTTTTAAAAGCCCCTAATTCTTTACTTTCAGTATTTATCAAAATTCTTTCTACTATTAAGTCTTTTAACTTATTTTCATTTATTTTTTGAATTATATCTGAATTTTTACACTCTAAAGGTAATCTATTTAGGAAATGCTTATTTAATTCGTTTATTAAATTTTCTTTTTCATTTATCGAAAGTGCTTTACAATTTGGGTTAATTTCAGCGTTATTCAATATTTCGGCAATTTCTCCATTGCTTAAATTTAAATAAGGCTGTGTAGAGTAATAAATTGTTTTATTGATTTCTATGTTAAAACAATTGAATATTAAGTCCCTCATTATCTTTATATGGCGATTTTGTCTTGCTTCGTTGAGTATGAACTTATTTAAACCCAAAAATGGTTTATGTTGCATATCTCCAATAGCTCCAATTAATGCAATAGGTGCTAAATCGCAAAAACCGTAAGCTCTTGCCAATAAATAACAAGTTCCACTACCTGAAAGCTCTCTTGAACCATCTACACCCATTAACAATGGGTTTAACTGCAATATTTGATTATTATTCTTATTATTATTATTATTATTATTATTGTTTTTTTCTTCGTCAATTATATATTTTTGTATTTTAACAGGGTGATGGTCTAAAATAATAGCGTTTAACTTAGCATTTATGATTTTATCAATTTGACCGCTCCCCATATCTGAAAATATAAACAATTGGTCATTTCTACAGGATGCTTCTTTTTTAAATTCTTCGATTTTTTCATCGTTTAAATTTTCTATCACAGTTATGTGGAATTGTTTGTTAATTCTCATTAACATTTTGATTAATATTGCCCCTGAAGTAAGACCATCTGGGTCGTGGTGGGTAATTAGCCTTATAGTGCCATTATAATTATCTATTTTTAATTTTATCAAATTTACAACATTGTTGAAACTTTCTACATCCTTAATTGGTATTATATCCATAAATTCACCGATTTAAATAATTTTAATTTACATTTGAATATGATAACTTCTAAATTCTAAATCCAAATTCCCTATATAAACAATTATTTATATTTCTCGTTAATAATAAGTATTATTACTTGTTATTAGTTATTATTATATGAAATGTTGCATATATCATAATTACATATATTTAAAGATTAAAATTATTAAACTTATTAAAATTATTAAATTATGGATTAATTACGTGATATTATGATACCAGACTCTTTAAAATTTAAAAAACTCGTTATTGGATGTGGCAATATGATATTTGCCGATGACGGTTTTGGTTACGAAGTTATAAGTTTACTTGAAAAAATGGAGTTACCCGAAGATGTGGGCTTAATTGATGCAGGTACGGGAGCACCTTACTATCTTATGTCTATCATGGACGAAGATTGCCCAGTTGAAAAAATAATCATTGTAGATATTATTGATTTTAAATTAGAACCTGGAACATTGAAAAAATTAGGTATCGAAAACTTAACTAAAATTGACAAATATAATTTTGATGCTCATGATATGCCATTGTCCGATTATTTACTAAAAGCTAAAGAAGCTGGTATTGAAATTGTAATCGTTGGTTGTCAGGCTAAAAGGGTTACTATGCCAGACATAGAAGTTGGATTAACAGAAGAAGTTAAAAATTCACTTGTAAATGCTGTTGAAATGGTACTAGAAGAATTAAAGGATTAGATTAAATTATTATTAAATTATTATTAAATTAAGAATATGGGAATATAAAAATATAGAATATAGGAATATTAAGATTTAGGTGCGTGATAATTTGGAAGAATTAAAAGGTAGAATTATTTCAAAAGGCTATGCAGAGGGAGAAATTATTATATCCAATAGTCCGATTTCATTTTTAGGAGGAGTTAGTGAAGAGGGTATTGTTACCGATAAAGAAAATGAATTATACGGAAAAAGCATAGCAAACAAAATATTTGTGTTCCCTACTGGAAAAGGTAGTACCGTAGGTTCATATGTTATATACGGACTTGCAAAAAAAGGATTACTTAAAGGTATAGTTAACCAGGATTGTGAACCTATTGTAGCTACAGGCGCTATTTTAGGCAAAATACCTCTTGTAGACCATGTTGACATATCCAAAATGAAAAACGGCGATAAAATTGTCGTTGATGGAAATAATGGAATTGTTAAACTTGAAAACTAACAAAAAAACTAATAAATAAAGATGTTATAAAATTGACTTGTAAAAAAATATATTGTTATAATTTAGTATTATAAGTTATTAGTAGCATTTATTAATTAATCTTATTAATTACTCTTTTTTAGAATTTAATATGTCGATATCTTCTTTAAGTTCTTCAGTATTTTCAATATCTTCTATCTTTTTTATTTCGTCATCTTTTGTAGTATCTTCCTCTGTTTTTAGAGCTGGCTCTGAATATTCTTCTTCATCCCTAAACAAATCATCTTCTTTTTCTTCGACATGCATCAATTCGAGATTTTGAAGATGCTCAACTATTTTACAGCGTTCCGAAAGTTTACCTGAAATATAAGCCCAAATTATAAAAATTATAAAAATTGCACCTAACCAAGAGTATATACCTACATCGTTAGTCAATAGATAGGCTATTATTAATATCAATATCCCCACAACTACTCTTAAAACTCTAATCCTAAGTATAGAATCCTTTTCTTTTTTAATACTATGTCTTATGTCCTCTAATTTTCTTGATGAATAAGTCATTGTTATCCCCCTCATATCCATAATAAATTATATTCATTATAGTATTTATATAATATAATCTATCAATTAACCTAAAAATTTATTATGAAATAAACTAAAAAATAATATAAAATAATAAAAAAAATAAAAAAATAAAAAAATAAAAATTAAATTTTATTAGCTTCTTTTAATAAATCTACGATTACGATGGAAATCATACTTTCTAAAACCGGTATAACCCTAGGGACTATAATAGGGTCATGCCTACCTTCTATTTTAAGTTTTGAGTTTGTTTTAGTCTTTAAATTTATAGTATCCTGCACTTTGAATATAGAAGGAGTTGGTTTTATTGCTACCCTGATTACAATGGGTGTACCAGTGCTTATTCCTGCAATTACGCCACCAGAGTTGTTAGATTTATAATTTATTTGACCCTCATGTTCATTTTCATGTTCATTTTCCGTATAATAATATTCATCGTTATTTTCGCTACCATAAAGCTCAGATACTTCAAAGCCTCGCCCAATTTCAACGCCTTTAACAGCATTTACAGACATTAAAGCTTCTGAAATTCTAGCATTTAGCTTATTAAATAATGGTTCGCCGATTCCTTGAGGTACATTTAAAACTATCAACTCTACGACTCCGCCCACACTATCATTATTTTCCATTGCGTTTAAAACGTATTTTTCCATATCTTTATAATTAGTTGATAAAGTTCTAAGTGGATTATTGTCCAAATCATTTATAATTTTGTCAGTGTAGTTATTATTAGTATTATTCTTATTATTATCTAATTTTTCATATAGATTATCATAATAATTTATATCGCCGTTAATTTTTCCAATTTTGATAGAATGCCCAAAGACGGTTATTTTTTCATTATTTAACAATTTTTTTGCGATTGCTCCACCAATAACGTGTCCTATTGTAGTTCTGCCACTTGTACGACCACCGCCTCGATAATCGTAATTACCATACTTAAGAATGTAATTTAAATCTGCATGTCCAGGCCTTGGCGTGTCTTTTAAAGCCGAATAATCTTTAGATTTCTGATTAGTATTATATACTAATGCAGATATTGGTGTTCCCGTGGTTTTGCCCTCAAAAATTCCCGAAAGGATTTCTACCTTATCTTCTTCCTTACGGGGCGTTGAAAAAATACTATAGCCAGGTCTACGCCTATTTAATTCTTTTTGAATATCGGCTTCTGAAAGCTCTAAATTAGAGGGACATCCATCTATTACTGCACCCAGTGCTTTTCCGTGGCTTTCGCCCCATACTGTAACCCTAAATAAATTTCCATAGGTATTCATAATATCACCATAATTCTAAGTTTAATCCATTGTTAAATCTATTGTTAAATAAAATAAATTACATATATAAATATATTTAATAATAAAAATATAAAATATACTAACATATGTTATCATAATTAATTATTATTTATTAGGTGTTATTTTGAAAAATTCAAACTCAAAGGAAGAATTACCCAATTTTATTAATACTCACCCTTTTATAAAGAAAAATACAATCCAAGCTCGTATATATCAGCAGATGATTGTAGCAAATGCCTTGAAAACAAATACATTATGTGTTTTAGGTACAGGTTTGGGGAAAACCGCTATTGCAACACTAACAATTGCGGGTATTTTGCATAAAAAAGGCGGTAAAGCGCTTATTATTGCACCATCTCGTCCACTTGTAGAACAACACTATGAAAGCCTTAAAAAATTCTTAAACGTACCCGAAGATGAGATATTAATTTTAAATGGGAAAGTTCAACCATTAAAACGTCAAGAATTATGGGAAAACGGACGTATATTTATTTCTACACCTCAAGTCGTGGAAAATGACATTATCGCTACAAGATTAAATCCAAATGATTTTTCAATACTTGTAGCAGATGAAGCACACCATACCACGGGTAATCACTCATATACGTTTGTAGGTAACGTATTTAGAGAAAAAACCCATATATTAGGATTAACTGCATCTCCAGGCTCTAATATTGAAAGAATTCTTGAAGTATGTGAGAATTTAGGTATTGAACATGTGGAAATACGTACTGAAGATGATTTAGACGTTAAGCAATACATTGCTAAAGCCAAATTAAAACCTAAACGTGTAGAACTTCCTGAAGAATACAATGAAGCTTTAAAACTATTAAAAAAATCATTGAACGAGCGTTTAAAAGTACTTAAGGAACACAATGTCATATATACGATTAATGTAAATAAAACGGATTTATTAGTGTTGAATAAAAAAATAATGATGATGGATGATAAAAATAAGTTTCAGCTATTAAAGGTAAATTCAGAAGCCATAAAAATAGATTATCTCATTGAAACACTTGAAACACAAGGAAAAGATGCCTTTTTGAACTACTATGATAAATTAGCCTCTCAAAACACGAAATCTGCAAAGGAAATATACCGCGACCGCGATATTAAAAAAATAGTGAATATGATAAATGAAACAGATATAGAACATCCAAAGTTAGATACACTGTTAGAAGTAGTTTCGGAAGCTGTTGCACAGAAAGAAAAAGTAATTGTCTTTGCACAGTATAGGGATACCGTTTCAAAGATTGTAGATAGTTTAAAAGAACGGAATATTCCTGCTTTAATGTTTGTAGGTCAAAGTAACAAAGATGGTAAGGGAATGTCTCAGAAAGAGCAATCAAAAGCTATTGCTAAATTTAAAGGAGATATAGACGTCTTAGTGTCTACTAGCGTATCCGAGGAAGGTATGGATATTTCTGCGGTTAACTACGTGGTATTTTATGAGCCAGTACCTTCAGAAATTAGGTTTATTCAACGTCGTGGACGTGTTATGAGAGGAGAAGGGGGAGAAGTAATAATCCTTATTGCAAAAGGGACACGTGACGAGGGTTATTATAGAGCTGCAATTGCTAAAGAGAAAAGCATGAAAAATATTCTTAAAGATATGCAAAAAACACTTAACGAAAAGCTATGCGAGATTAAAAAACTTAAAAATAATGAATTAGACGAATTTGAACAATGTAAAATTGACCAAATTCAAAATATTAAAAAATACAAAGAAAATCAAGAAATTGAAAAAACAGTTGTTATCGATGAAAAAGAGGAATCTAAACCCAAATATCTTGATTTAATGAATGTAGTGAAATCTGAAAGTGTTAAAAAAGATAAAACAGCTAAAAAAGAAGATTTGGAAAAATTGGAGAAAGTAGAAAAATTAGATAACTTAGATAACTTAGAGAAAGTAGAAAATATATCCAATGAAACTTTAAAGCCCAAAAATACTAAAAATACTAAAATGGCTACAATTATTGTAGATACTAGGGAAAGAGGCATAGGTAGGTATTTTTTAGATAAAGCAAACGTAGAGTTTAAAACTCTTGAAATAGGGGACTATATATTAAGTGATAGAGTTGCAATTGAGAGAAAAACTGCAGAAGACTTTGAGGGCTCCATTATCGATAAAAGATTATTTAAACAGCTTGGAGACTTAAAAAAATATGAAAAGCCCCTATTAATTATCGAAGGAGATGAATTCTACAGATTAAACAAAAATGCGATTACTGGCATGATACTTTCAATTATGGTGGATTATGGAATACCAATAGTATTTACCAAAAATGTTCAAGAAACCGTTGATATACTTGTTAGGATAGCAGAACGGGAGCAACTTAAAGAAAAAAGACCAATTGCTATTAGATATGGTAAAAGACCGATGTCAACAAAAGAACGTCAAAAATTCCTTGTTGAAGGGCTTCCAGATGTTGGCCCAATAATGGCTGAAAATCTATTGACGAAATTTGATACCGTTGAAGATGTATTTACAGCTTCAGAGCGTGAATTAATGGCTGTTGAAGGAGTTGGAGAGATTACTGCTAAAAATATTAGAAAAGTAGTCACAAATAAATTTAGTAAACCAGAATATGCTAAAGAAAATAAATAAGAACAAAATACTAAAAATAATACTAAAAATAAAATATAAAATAATAATACTAAAAATAAATTTGGGAAGGTGGATTATGGAAAATATGGGAGAAGTTGAAAAATTTGCAGATAGTGAATCATTTAAGATTTGCGTATCTGTTATGGAAGAAACCGTTGAAAAATCTTTAAAATTTGTAAAAGATGTTCATGATAAAGTATATTCTAAAAATGTGCCTCACATGTACGAATTTAGATTAGATTATTTAAATAAAAGCGAATTATCGATTGAAAACATTGAAAAAATTCTTAAATGTGATTGTGAAAAAATAATTACAGTTCGATGGGATTGGGAAGGTGGAAAATGGAATAATGAAAAAGAAAGCGTATTAGGTAGTTTGGGCATATTAAAGCGTGCAATAGATTTCAATGTGGAATATATAGATATAGAACATAAAAATTTAGAAAGAGTAAAGGAAGAACTTAAAAATTATCGAGATACTAAGGGTTCTACAACTAAAATCATAGTTTCATACCACGATTTTATGAAAACCGATGCTTTTTCAGTAATACGTGGGATTATTGAAGAAGAGTACAAATATGGAGATATTGCCAAAATAGCAACTGCGATATGCCAAAATAGGGAAAATTGTAACATACTTCGAGCCTGTAGTTGGTATAAGCCCAAAATAATTGCAATAGGTATGGGGGAGTTGGGTAAAATTACAAGAGTTCACGGTCCGCAATTTGGTTCTATGATTACATTCTGCACAGTTTCCAAAGAAAAAGCCTCTGCACCTGGTCAACTACACATTGATGATTTAGTTGAAATTTGGGAAAGATTCTACCGCTAATATTAATATAGCGATTCCATACCTAAATTATTTACCTAAATTATTTCAAATTCAATTAATAATTCATTTTCTTCTTCTAAACAGTTTATCAAATCTCGGTTTAAATTTTTTGCGCTTTTATCTGCGTTTATAGATAAAGTTCTTGGACATATGTGCGTACTTTTTCGTATAACCATATCTGTATCGTGATTAAGGATTAAATCTTTTGAACCTTTTGAAATAATTGTATCTATGTAAATCTCGTTAGTTTTGTTATTCTTGCACTCTAATGTAATTTTTAAAGATTTACCTTGCTTTAATTGCTCTTTAAATTCTTCGGGCAAATCATTTATTGCCATGCTTGAATTTATCGCTACTATGCAATCTCCTGCAGGTGTTAGGTAATCTTCTTTTGTTATTTCTAAAGTACTTTTATGTGTTGATTTAACGTTTTTATGACCTTTTGCTTTAAATTTTAGTTTTAAATTTTGATTAACCATAGTATTACCATTTACACTATTGTATTTACATTTTAATTTTAATTTTAATTTTAAAGTTTAGATAATTTTAAATATTGAAATTAGTTAATAGTACTTTAATTCAATATATAAATATAATATATGCTCAAATAAGTATTAAAATATACAATTATAAGATTATAAACAATATAATTATTGGACGGTGAAATTATGGAATTTAGCGGATTTAACGAATTTATGGAATTAAAAGAATATATGAATTTAGAATTTACAAAAATGCACGCACTTGGAAATGACTACATTGTATTCAATGAATTAGATAATTTGGTAGTTCCGGAAGAATTAAAAGGCGAATTCTCAAATAAAATATGTAAAAGAGGCTTTTCAGTTGGTGCTGATGGAGTAATCTTCGTTCAAAAGCCTTCAGAAATCGAAATCGATTACGATGCAGACGTTAGATTTAGGATATTTAACAGTGATGGAAGCGAAGCGGAAATGTGTGGAAATGGCATAAGATGCTTTTCAAAATATGTGCATGAAAGAACTGATTTTAAAAATAATCCATTAAGAGTTCAGAGTGAAGGCGGTTTAAGGATTTCTGAAATGGAATTTGACGAATTAAATAAAGATTTCGTGAAAAACGTTAGGGTATATATGGGTAATCCAAAATACGCTATGAAAGATATTCCAATGGCTATTGAAGATATTGCAGAAGATTTGGAATTTATGAACTTAGAATTACCTGTAAATTGCGAATGTCTTAAAAAAATCGGTAAAGAAGCTTTAAAACTTAGTGTGGCAAACGTTGGGAACCCTCACGCGGTTATAATTCTTCAGGAAAACAGCTTAGATGTGGAATTTATACGTAAAAATTTAAATGAATTAGGCGGTTACATGGAATGTCACTCCGCATTCCCTGAAAAGATAAACGTGCACTTTATAAACCTAATTAATGAAAATGAAATACAAATAATCACCTGGGAAAGAGGTGCTGGATATACAACCGCTTGCGGTACTGGTACAACCTCATCTGTTGCAGTTTGTGAAAAATTAGGTAAGACAGGTTGCAAAGTACTTGCACATCTTGATGGTGGAGACTTAGAAATCGAAATTGTAAATAATGGTAATGACGTTTACATGAAAGGCGGTGCAGAAATCTCCTACGATGGAATACTTAAAAATTTATAAGTTATATCATGAATAAAAATAGTATGGTATTATAATAATATAAAAATAAAAAGTAATATAAAATTAAGAAATATTAAAAATAATAAAAAAATAAAATATTAACTAGGCATATTTAATGCCATCTTTAATAACTTTTGAATTATTTGATTTTTTCAAATTATTTATTTTGTCCATATTTTTTGAATCTACGAATTCAGAACTTTCAAATTCTTGGTCTTGATTATCGGGATTTAAGTATTGGGTTATATTTTCTTCCATTTTATTGAATACATAATCTTTTAAGAAAGTTTCAATATTTCTTTTTGAATAACCGTGACTTCTTGCAACGTGGTAAATGGTTTTTTCACTACCACTACCGTATTGTGCTGCTTTTTTTGGACGGTCTGCTATGTAATCTGGCACGTAATCCCTTGCAACGTCCCTAAGAATCCTTTTCCAATGTTCATTTTTACTGTTTTCAGCGTCTTCGTCTTTTGTAATTTTGTACTCGACAGGCATTGAAAGAGCCACATTTACAACGTTTTTATCTAAAAACGGAACTCTCAATTCTACACCATTCGCCATGGTACAGTGGTCGTCTCTTTCCAAATTAACTTTATAGATATTCATAGAATCGTGGTAAAGTTCTTTTTCGAGTCCTTCTTTTCCTTTTTCAGCGAGTGTTCTTTTATAACGGTTGTAACCTGCAAAAAGCTCATCAGCACCTTGTCCGGATAATACAACCTTTATTCCATCTTCTTTTGCCATTTCAGAAGCTGCAAATATTGGGATACCTACGCCAAGTTTCATAACGTTTAATTCGTCAATTGCATTAGCAACTTTTAGCAAGTAATTTTCAAAGTCATCTTCAGTTAATATTTTTTTCCTAAGCTTTAAATTTAAATCCTTTGCAGCTTTTTCTGCAAAATAAACGTCTTCTGAGCCTTCAGTACCTACAGTATAAAGTATAACTTCTTTGCAGTTTTCAGATGCTAGTTTTGCTACAAGTGTGCTATCTACACCACCAGAATAGATAATACCTACTTTTTCTAAGCCCCTTACACGTTTACTTACAGATTGATTAAGTACGTTGTTTAATTCATTTCTACAGTACTTGTAATCATAATTTACCGTATTATAATTGTAATTATAATATTCTGTAACGATTTCTTCCAAATTTTCATGAATTGCAATTTCATTATTATCTAAATGATAAATTAATTCACTATTTGGGTTTAAACGCTTTATTACTTCTGAATTAAATGCTTCTTCATACGTATAATTTTTTAATTCCATTAATGCGTAATATAAAGCCTTCTTTTCAGATGCAAATACGAAATGATTTTCTAAATCCATATAATAAAGTGGTTTGACACCCATTAGATCCCTACGTAATACTACAATATTTTTTTCCTTGTCATATATTGCATATGCGAAATCACCATCGAGTCTATCTTCGATATGGTCTTCATATGCGTGTAATATCACTTCAGTATCAGTATCAGTTTTAAAACAGTGTTTTTCACACAAATCATCGTTTAATTCCATATAATTGTAAACTTCACCGTTACATACAATCCATATGGATTCGTCACAATTAGGTAATGGTTGAACAGCTTCACCCACTATTGCAAGTCTATTATGACCTAAATGAACTCTACTTGAGCTAAACTTTGAATTATGTATACTTTCGTCTTCTAATTCATCAAAATTCTTAAAATAGATTACATCGTCATCAAGCATCATACCTGACATATCCTGACCCCGATGCTTCAGTATTTTTGTCATTGTTAAAAGCAGCCTCTCTGTATTACGACTACTCGAGGGGTCATCATCCTTTGAGATTACTCCAGTTATTGAACACATTTCACTCACACAAAAATAAATTTGTTTTTTTGTTATTTTTATTATTTTTTTATAATTTATTATTTATTATTTTAATTTACAATTATTATTTACAATTATTATTTACATAGTAATTGCTTATTGATTATTAACTAGTTATTTATTTGTTAATCTATTTATTTAAGTTATCATATTTATAACTATCAATACTAAGTTCTAAATTTAACAGATAAATTCGCCATTAGTTTGTCTAATATCGAAATATCGTGTGTTTAAAGTAGTTTTCAGTTATAAGTAGCTTATTTTATATATACCTATGGATAAAAAAGAAAATTAAAAAAGAAAATTAAAAAATAAAAGTAAAAAATTAAAATAAATTATAAAAGTTATAATACTTTTAATATATGACAATTATAAAAATATTTAATTGTTGTCTACAGCAGGATTTTCAATTAAATTTGAATTTTCAGTCCTTTCTTTATATTTTAACTGTCTTTTGAGCTTTTTCTCTTTTACATAGGGAATTCTAACAATATTTCCGCATTCTAAACATGTTATGGTTACACAGGACTCTTTTGGATTTGTACGAACGGTAGAGTTTAACCCGTAAATTAAGAAAGAGTCACAATTTTTACATACCTGTCTTTTCCATTGCTTAGGGAATGACATTCTAATTTTCATTGCTAATTTTCGGCTTAATGTAACGTATCTTTTTACTCTATCCGTGTTTCCCCTTTTAGTTTCTTTTTCAGCAAGATTCATTAAAATGTCAATTCTTTCAATTACAATGTTTCTTAAATTTTGATTCGCTTTTTTACTTTTCCGCATTTTTTCACAATAATTATTACTTTTTATTTGATACATATACAATATTATTATATATTATATAATTTATTATGTACTATGTAATAAATTATACTTTAAAATTATTGGGATTATTCGGTAATTCAATAAGAAAAATAGGTATTAAATAGATACTAAATTTATATTAAATATATATTAAATATAAATTAAATTTATATCGAATTTATATCAAATGTATACTAAATCGATGAATAAATAGATAAGTAAGTCCAAATACTTTGAAATTTTAAAATTTGGTGGAAACTATGAGCAAAGTAAAAGATATGAGCCTTGCGAAAGAAGGACATATGAAAATGGAATGGGCAAAAAACCACATGCCAGTTTTAGCTTCCATAAGAGAAGAATTTAAGAAAACAAAACCTTTTGAAGGTATTAAATTAGGTATGGCATTACACCTTGAAGCAAAAACTGCAATTCTTGCAGAAACCATGATGGAAGGTGGTGCTAAAATTATTATTACAGGTTGCAATCCTCTTTCAACCCAAGACGATGTAGCTGCAGCTTGTGTTGAACGTGGAATGGAAGTTTACGCTTGGAGAGGCGAAACAAACGAAGAATACTACGAAAACTTAAACAAAGTTTTGGATGCAAAACCTGATGTAGTTATTGACGATGGTGCAGATTTAATCTTTTTATTGCACACAAAAAGAACCGAATTATTAGACTCAATAATGGGCGGTTGCGAAGAAACCACTACGGGAGTAATCAGATTAAAAGCAATGGCACAGGAAGGGGCTTTGAAATTCCCTGTTATCAACGTTAACGATGCAGATACAAAGCACTTATTCGATAACAGATACGGAACTGGTCAAAGTGCACTCGACGGTATTTTAAGAACCACTAATTTATTAATGGCTGGAAAAACTGTTGTAGTAGCAGGTTACGGCTGGTGCGGTAGAGGTGTAGCAATGAGGGCAGACGGACACGGTGCAAGTGTAATTGTAACCGAAGTTGACCCTATTAGAGCACTCGAAGCAAGAATGGACGGATACCAAGTAATGCCAATGTGCGAAGCTTGTAAATTAGGTGACGTATTTGTTACAACTACAGGATGTAAAGACATCTTAAGAACTGAACACTTCTTATTAATGAAAGATGGTGCAGTTTTATCAAATGCAGGACACTTCGATAATGAAATCAACAAAGATAACTTAAATGATTTAGCAAGTGAAATAAATGTTGTTAGAAACAATATTGAAGAATATAACATAAACAACAAAAGAATCTACTTGTTAGGTGAAGGAAGACTTGTAAACTTAGCTTGTGCAGACGGTCACCCTTGTGAAGTTATGGACATGAGTTTTGCAAACCAAGCTTTGGGTGCAAAAAACATTGTTGAAAACTACAAAAATATGGAAAATAGCGTCTATGAAATCCCATACGAACAAGATGCTAAGATAGCACTCTTAAAATTAAAATCAATGGGTTCAGAAATTGACGAATTAACCCCCGAACAGAAAAAGTACTTAAATGATTGGAAAGAAGGAACATAATTTAAGTATATTCTATAATCTATTTTTTTAATTTTTAATATATAATATGTTTTAATATTTCATACTAATTTTATTTTAAAGCAAATAATAATTTATAATATTATGTGATATTATGGTTACAAGTATAATATATTTAATAATCTTGATAATTTTAATATCGTTTATTAAAGACCAATTAATTTAAAATTAATTCATACATACCCATAATATTAATTTTATAATATTTTAATATATGATATTTTAATATTTTAATAATTATTTGTGGTATAAGCACTATAATTCGGACGAATAGGTGATAATTTGAAGAACACGGATACGAGAACACTGGAAAGACCGCAAATGTGCGAAATTAAAGAAATTATAAAGGAAAGTCCCACCGTAAAAACGTTTATATTAAACAGAGAATTTAATTTTAAAGGTGGACAATTCGCAATGGTTTGGGTACCAGAATACGATGAAAAACCTTTCGGATTTTCAAATAAAAATGGTTTTAGTGTTGCAAATGTAGGTCGAACTACATCAAAAATGCACGAAATGCAAGAAGGGGAACTCTTAGGTATTAGAGGACCTTACGGGAATGGCTTTGAAACTTTTGGAGATAATATAATAGCGGTAGCCGGCGGTATAGGTTCAGCCCCAATAATCCCTACTGTTGAAGAATTTGCAAAACAGAATATAGATGTAACTACAATTTTAGGCGGTAGAACCAGGGACGAATTATTATTCTTAGATAGATTTGAGAATGTAAGCAATACAATTCCATGTACTGACGACGGAACTTTTGGGTACAATGGTTTTACAACAAATAAGCTTATAGAAATCCTCGAACAGAGAAAAGAAGAAAATATTTCGACGGACTGCCTAATTACCTGTGGCCCTGAAATTATGATGAAAAAAGTCGTAGAAATCGCTAAGAATTACAACATACCTGTTCAGTTGTCTTTAGAAAGATATATGAAATGTGGAATAGGTATCTGTGGTCAATGTAGCGTTGATGATGAAGGCTACTGCATATGTAAAGATGGACCTGTATTTTGGGACAACAAATTGAATATGATAAAAGAATTTGGAAAATACAGAAGAGATGCAAGTGGTGCAAAAATTTAATAATTTATTCTTATTTTTATTCTTATTTTTATTCTTATTTTTATTCTTATTTTTATTCTTATTTTTATTCTTATTTTTATTCTTATTTTTTTAGTTTAATATATTATTTTATTATTTTTAGGTTATTTACCGATTTAACACATTTATTATTGGCCATTAAATTTATAGGTAAACATATCTACCTACACAAGATACTACACAAAACACATATAGTATATAATGAGCATAAGAAATTTACATATACAATTACAGAGCTGATAAAATGAATATGTCTGATAGTGTTGAGGAACTAAATATAGATACTGGTTTAGACTTAGAGGAATTGGAAAACAGCATGGCGAGTGAATTAAACACTCAAGCTGAAAGTTTAAAGCATTCTATGGATAATATATTGAATAAAATAAAATTCGCTGTTCAAAGTGATGATGAAGATTTAAAATCCGTAAAAGATGATATAAACAAAATTTCTTCGAATTGTGAAGCAGATGAACCTTTGGAAATGAATTCTGAAATATTACGAATAATAAATAACAAATTAGATGTTTTAATTGATGCAAAAGACGAGCAAAATCTTATGCTTAAAAAAATAAGCGAAGATATCGACGATATGCTTATTAAAATTGACAAAAGTGCTGATTTAATTATGGCAAACTTTGAAAATCAGAACGCAAGATTTGACAACTTATTAGAGCTTTTACAGGATATCTTAGAAGGTATTCAAGAGATTAAAGGGTTACTTTCTGATATGAATATGAAAAATATGAGCAAAGCGTCAAATGTTGTAGATAATTTGAAAACTAAAATCGATAGCTACATGAGCACTGATGATGCAGGCATTGCAGGATATTAAATTATAATTTAGATTATAATATAGATTATAATTTATAAATTATGGATTATTAAATTACCACCAAATTCAATTTAAAGAATATTAAAACGATATTTATAGTAATAATAGTTAAATAGTTGTATTGTATATTTAAACTCATAAATATTATATTATATCATTAATATTAATGAATAATATAAATTCTAATAAACAAATAATATAATTAAAATAACTAAAATACATAAAATAATGTAATAATATTCGGATATTGAAATATTAAACAAGTGAATAAAAATAATTATGGATAAATCCTAAGAACTTATAAATTATAAACTATAAATTAAAAATAGAAATTAAATAACAATTAAGTAAAATCTAAGTAGAAAATAGGTGGTAAAATGATAAAAATAGCAGTTACAGGAGCCGTAGGGAGAATGGGAAGCGGTATTATACAAAATATCTTAGAAAACGAAGATATGGAATTAGTTGCAGGTATTGAAGCACCTGGAAACCCTAAAAAAGGTTTAGATATTGGTGAAGTTATTGGCGTTGGAAAACTTGGAATCCCTGTTTCTACAGCTGATGAATTAGAAAAAGTACTAAGTGAAGCTAAACCTGATGTACTTGTAGACTTCACAGCACCAGCCCCTTGCGTTGGTACAGTTAAAACAGCTTCAAAATTAGGTATAAACTTGGTAATTGGAACCACAGGGTTTACAGCTGAACAAAGAGCTGAAATGGAAACCGCTATAAAAGAAAACGGTGTTTCTGCAGTAATTTCCCAAAACTATGCCATTGGCGTAAACATATTCTTTAAAACATTAGAATTATTGGCTGACAAATTAAGCAACTACGATATTGAAATCGTAGAAATGCACCACAAACATAAAAAAGATGCACCAAGTGGAACAGCTTTAAGAGCTGCTGAAATTATACAAGAAAATCTCAACAGAGATTCAAACGTTATATACGGAAGAGAAGGCATAACCGGTGCAAGAACTAAGGAAGAAATCTGCATACACGCTTTAAGAGGTGGCGATGTAGTCGGAGACCATACTGTGATATTTGCAGAAGATGGTGAGAGATTAGAATTAAGCCATAAAGCATGCAGTAGACAGCCACTTATATCTGGCGCATTGATTGCTGTTAGATACATAGTTGATAAAAAAGCAGGAATATACAACACTTTTGATGTATTAGGACTTAATGAATAAAGGATAATAATAAAATAATAAAATAATGGATAAATCAATCTGTTGGTTAAAACATTTTGCTCTAAACGAATAGTAAAATATATTATTTAAAAAATATATAATACTATTTAACATATTTAAAAAATTAAATTTTGTTTTGATTACAATATAATTATTACATCAACATGCGGTAATATTGTATTCAGAATATTATGAATTAATTATGAATTTTAAAAATAAATACTGGTGAAATATTGAAAGAATTCATACTTAAAGCCAATAAATCAGCTACTTCTGGCGATATAAATATTAAAGACTTGCCGGGAAGTGCAGGTAGATTGGATTTAGTTTGTAGATGTGTAAATAGTTCGTTCTTTCTCTCCCATGATTTAAGAAGAGATACGGTATTTTATAGCGTTCATTACGGTGAACCTAATGCACCGCTTGCTTTGAAATTTGTAGGTGACGAATTAAAACGATTAAGCCCTGATGAAAGAAGTATTGCTCTTTTTATAAAGAAAGCTCTTGAAAAAGATAGTTCCAAACTATGGAAAGAAAGTACCTCTGGAATTTATACTGCTAAAAAAGAATTTAGAGATATAATTGTAGAAAAAAAGAACGAAAACTACAGGATATTTTATTTACATTTGAACGGTAAACCTCTTGAAGAATGTAATTTAAAATTAGATGAAGAGAACGATGAAGACGTATTGTTCGTACTTGGTGACCATATTGGTATAGGCGAAGAAGATGAGAAGTTTTTAGACGAATTAGGGGCTGAAAGAATTTCATTATCACCAGTAGAATTGCACGCAGACCATTGCATAATTTTAGTGCATAACGCATTAGATAAATTAAAAAAATAATGTTTATTCTTTACATATTTATTAATTATTTATTAATTAGTTATTAATTACTATTAGCTAATATTTATTATCTATACTGATTATTCATCAATATATCAGTCATATATAATAGACAATAGTTGGATAATTGTTAGATAATAAGTATATCAATTTGTTAATAATTATTGATTATTAATTATTAATCATGTTTATAATTTTACAATCTCAAATCTATAAGACGATACATTCCCATGGTGATAATATGGAAGATATTCCAAAAGTTGTAGTATTTAAGCTTTCTACAAACGAATATGGTTTAAGGGTTAACGAAGTAAGGGAAGTTTTAAAACTTCAAGATATTACGGCAATTCCGAACACCCCAAGTTATATTTCTGGTGTAACAAACATTAGGGGCGAAATTATGCCAATAATAGATTTAAGAAAAAAATTAAATCTATTTGATAGCGTTGATACACCAGAAGGCGATATGCTCGTCATGGTTGTTGAAATAGATGGCATACCTATTGGAATTTTGGTTGATTTCGTAAGTGATGTTATGCAAATTTCCTCTGAAAACATTGAAGAAATTGAAGGAATTAAGAAAAATTCAAATGGAGAATACATTGAAGGAATTGCTAAAATTGGCAATAGATTAATCATTATATTAAATATTAAAAACTTAATTGACCCCCAAGAGTTTTAAATAGTAATATTAACAGCAATATTGATAATACAGTCTAAATTTTAAGATTTTAAGATAATAATCAAATTGAGATTAATTAATACTTTATTTGAATAATAATATGACGTATTAATACTCAATAAATAATTTTAAAATTAAGTTTTGGATAAATAATAAAATAAGTAGAATTCAAATATATGGGCTAATATAAGACGGTGTTGACTAATTATCTAATAACATAATTTAATTCGCATATGGTAATCCGGAGAGGAAATTATGAAGAAAATAAAGGCTATTGTCGTAGATGATTCCGCATTCATGCGAAAAGTTGTAGAAGATATCTTAAACACAGACCCCGGAATTGAAGTTGTAGGTACTGCGAAAGATGGAAAAGAAGCGGTTGAATTAGTAAACAAATTAAAACCTGACATTGTAACAATGGATGTTGAAATGCCTATTATGGATGGTATTGAAGCAACTAAAAACATAATGCAGACTTGTGCTACACCGATCCTTATGCTTTCTGCAGTAACTCGTGATGGTTCAGAAACTACATTGAAAGCTCTTGAAAATGGTGCAGTAGATTTTATACAGAAACCTTCTGGCTCAGTATCATTAGATATTCGTGAAATATCCGAAAAAATTATTAAAAAGGTTAAGGACGTTTCAAAATCAACAGTCAGACCGTTAAAATTTACAAAAATGCAGTCTTCCATAACTCCAAAAGCAGATGACATTGTTTCAAAGAATACCAATACAAATGCGAACTCCGATACCGGTGCCAATAATAACAACTTAGAACGTGAAAATGCAGGATTAAATAATCCAAATTTAGAAAATACCCTTTCTAAAATTGGAATTATGATGGGTTCATCTACAGGTGGTCCTCCAGTAGTTTCTGAAATAATATCAAGATTACCAATGGGAATGCCCCCAATATTTGTTGTTCAACACATGCCTGCAGGATTTACAAGAGTTTTTGCAGAAAGAATTGATAGAATAGCAAAATTAAAAGTTGTTGAAGCTTCAAATGGTATGTTAATAAAGCCTAATCACGTCTATATTGCCCCGGGCGATACCCAAATGCTATTAAAAAGACGGGGAAATAATAAATATATTGAAATAGACCCGAACATGCCCAAACTTCACGGTACAAAACCAACTGTGGATATTACTGCTGAATACGTTGCAAATATTTATGGAAATAATTCTTTAGGAATTATTTTAACAGGTATTGGAAAAGACGGTGCAGTAGGAATGAGGAACATTAAAGAAAAAGGTGGGTACACGATAGGTCAAAATAAAGAGAGTTGCATTGTTTACGGAATGCCAAAAACTGCTTACGAATTAAATGCGTTAAATGACGTTTTACCACCAAGCCAAATACCTCAAAAAATAGAAAAATGCGTTGAAAGATACGTTCAAAAATTAGGGAGTAGATAACTATGGATGAGATGGAACAGTATAGGGAATTGTTTATGACCGAAGCTGAAGAACATTTACAGTCCCTTAATCAAAACCTTGTCGATTTAGAGAATTGCCCCGAAAATACGGATATTATAAATTTAATATTCCGTTCTGCCCACACTTTAAAAGGTTCAGCAAGAACCCTTGGTTTTGAGCATATATCCCAATTAACACACCATATGGAAGATATATTGGATAATATAAGGGATGGAAAAATTCCTGTTAACCATGAAATCATGGATTTATTGTTTAAATGTTTAGATGCGCTAGAAACAATGGTTGGCGAAATTGCAGATGGTGAAAATGAGACCACTGTGGATTACGAAAGTATCATTGATATCATTAAAAATTTAAAAAATAAGCACTTAGGCGGAAATATTGGAAATTCTGCACCTCCTGCGCCTGAATCGGTACCTTCAGCTGAAGTATCTGCAAACGTTAACAGTGCGGATGCTGTTGCAAATACAGTCTCTTGTGCAACGAATGGAAATTCCGGATCTACATCTAATAAACAATCTTATTCTTTGAAAAATGAAAAAACTGTTGTAAAAATTGAAATAAAAAAAGATATCGATTGTAATTGTGAAGAAAACGAAGTTTCTGAAGTAGATATCAATAATGAAATTGATAGTGAAATCAATGGAGAAATTGATATTGATAACGATGTTAATTCAAAAATTGATGAAAATAATAGTAATAATAACAAATTAAACGTTCCAGAAAATATTGATGAAATTTTAGCACAAATGCACCAATCTTCAAACACTTTATGTGCTATTTCTGGCGCTTTAGAACTTCCGGAGCTTCAAACTTCAACAAAAAAGATTAGTAGATTTACCAAGTCTGTTTTAGATAAAAAAATTGATATGGATAAGGATGTATTACAAATGATTAACAAATCATTGTCAATTATGAATTCTATTGCCAAATCAATTGAAAATAAAGAAGAAGTTCAAAAATATGGAAATGATGATGCTATAAATAATTTAGATAACTTTGTAGCTCAAAAAGTTGAATTAAAAAATTCAAATTCGGAAACCGATAATAATACAGATAATAATATTGATGATGAAATAAACGGCGAAGATAAAATTAATAATTTTGAAGAAATTGAAGTTGAATTTGACCATACAATATTCGACTATCTTAAAAATTTAAACAAATTGGCCGAAGAAATAAACAATAATTCAAATATTTGGCATATCAAATCTGAAATCGAAGAAGATTGTATGTTAAAATCAGTTCGATTTACAATGTTATTAAATTCATTGAACAATGATTCAAAAGGTAAAATTATTCAATCTATACCTACAATCGATGATTTGAAAAACGTCAGTTACGATAATTTAGATGTATTGTATGCTTATTCAGGAAGTGAAGAGGAATTAGAATCTATATTAAATTCTGCTTGTGAAATGAACTATTCCAAAGCTGTTAAAGTAGATATTGAAATCAATACTGATGAAGTAGGCAATATTACTGAATTAACAGATTCTTTAGATTGTAATTCAGAAGATAAAGAAATTTCTTGTGATTATAAGATAAGATTTTCAATAGACCAAGAATGTGCCTTAAAGTCAGTTCGTGCATACATGGTTTTAAAGGATTTATCAGAAATCGGAGCTATTGTGGATTCATGCCCATCCTTTGAGAGGATAAAAGCAGGAGATTCTGTGATTAATCAGGTTGAAGTATACTTCAACAGTCGTGCAGATATTGATACTGTGGAAGATATCATTGTAAAAACACCTGAAATCAAAAATATAGATGTAGCAACAAACAAAAAAGATACACAATCAACCAGTGCAAATTCCTCTGAAGATTCAGATTCAGACGACCCTAAAAGTGCTGAAAAATCAGAACGTAAAGAAGGTCAATCTAAAAAATCAGAATCTAAAAAATCCCAAACTGTTAGGGTAAATATTGAAAAATTGGACAAATTAATGAATTTAGTAGGTGAAGTTGTTATAAATAGGGCAAACTTCACGCAAATTGCTACAAAATACGACCTCAAGGAATTACATAACGCGGTTGGTAGACTAAACATGCTCTCAACAGAATTGCAAGAGGAAGTTATGAGTATGCGTATGATTCCCGTAGCATTTGTATTTAATAGATTCCCTAGAACTGTTAGAGATACTGCTAGAGCTCTTAATAAAGAAATAGACTTTATAATTGAAGGTTCTGAAATCGAACTTGATAGGACAGTTTTAGATGAACTTGCGGAACCACTTACCCACTTAATAAGAAACTCTCTTGACCACGGGATTGAACATTCTGACGTTAGAAAACAGCAGGGAAAGCCCGAAAAAGGTCTTTTAAAGCTTATTGCTACAAGAGAAAGAGATAGGGTAAATATCGTTATTAAAGACGATGGTAAAGGTATAAATCCTGACGCCATAAGAAACAACGTTGTTAAAAAAGGCTTGATGTCAAGAGACGAAGTTGACAAATTAACAGATAATGAAGCTATTAACTTAATATTCTTACCTGGTTTCAGTACTGCGGAAAAAGTTTCTGACGTATCTGGAAGGGGGGTAGGTATGGATGTTGTTAGAACTAAAATAGAGTCATTAGGTGGTTCTGTTTCAGTGCACTCGGAAGTTGGGAAAGGTTCAGAAATTGTATTACACTTACCATTAACAATGGCAATTATACAAACGTTATTGGTAAAATTAAAAGACCAAATCTATGCTTTACCACTAACAAGCGTTTTAGATGTTGTTTCAGTAAATAAAGAAGAAATAAATAATTTAGAAGGTCAGGAAGCAATTATTTATCGAGACCATATCTTACCAGTTACTTGGTTATGCGATGCTTTGCATCAATACAATGATTGTTCTTCAAAAGAGATATATGTAGTAGTAGTTGAGAAAAACAAAGGTAAAATAGGTTTAATTCTCGATGAAGTAATAGGAAGAGATGAAATTGTTGTAAAACCACTTACTGGTATATTAAAGAATATCAACGGTCTCGCAGGTGCTACAATACTTGGAGACGGTAAAGTTGCATTAATATTGGATTTAAATAACTTATAATTTATAACTTATAAATTATAATCCAATTAATTATTATTATTATTATTATTATTATTAGTATTATTACTAGTATTATCAACATAATTGTTATTATCAATAGTATTACACTAAAAATTAAAAGCAATGAATGATTCAACGCTATAATATATTTTTGATATATATCGTTAAAAACTAAATAATACTAAAATTATTAAAGGTATTGAAAATCCTGAATTTATCTATAAAATAAAATATTAAATAATAGAATAATTAACGGATAATTACGGAAAACATACAATACACAATGTAACCACTAATAGGTGCGATATCATGGTTTTAAAAGTTAAAATGGGCGGTTATGAAGTTTCTAAAGGGTTAGAGACCATGGAAACCCTTTTGGGTTCTTGTGTTGCAATAATACTATACGATAGGGGTAAAAAAATAGGGGGCATGGCACATGTAATGTTGCCTAAATCAAACTCAATGGCGCATAGGAACCCTGGTAAATATGCAGATACTGCGGTTCCTGCACTATTAAATGATATGACAAGACTTGGGGCTAGAAAGGATAAAATAGTTGCTAAATTGGCGGGTGGTGCGGCTATGTTCGACTGTAATTCTCAAACCATGGACATTGGGAAGAGAAATATAGATTCTTGTAAATTAGCACTGAAAAAAGTGGGAATACGAACATTTGCCGAAGATGTGGGTGGGACCAATGGCAGAACTGTTTATTTTAACTTAAGAGATGGGGAAGTTAAAATAAGAAATAAAAGTGATGTACGAACACTGTAATATCACAAATACCTAATATTCTAAATAACTTAAAAAAATCAATAATTATCAAAATTATATTAAATAATTTAAATTTGAGATATTTAAAATATTAAAAAAAAGTTATCCAATAAATATAATTTAAATTTGGCGTATTTTAAATGTGAAAGGTGTGTTTTTATGAATAAAATAATGTTAAATATGTTAATAAATTCTGTTGTGGTAGCAATTTTGTTCTTCATAGTTAGCTATATTACAAATCCTGCAACCTTTGGAAGTAACATATTATATTTAGGCACAGGATTAGTTTTAGCATTAGCTATCGGGTTTATTATGGGTAAAGTATCCTTAAAAAGCTCAGCTGATGAAGAAGAACTATTAGCCGTGATATCTGAAAGCTTTGGAAAAGAATTGAGTTTTAAAACGCCTGAAGAAAAAGAAAAATTGACTAAATTATTACAAAAAACAAGTAAAGATTTAAAGATATATGATGACTTTAGAAAGGGTATTAAAAGCTTATTTGATAATATTGGTCAAGTTACTGAAGCTTTAGGAAGAGGGGATTTTTCTATTAGGGCTGACGAAAGTGGAAAAAATAACAAATTCCAAAAGAATTTAAATATGGCAATTTGTAAAGTTTCAGAATTAATTAGCAAATTAAAAGAAAATATTGAAACTTTAGAAGATAATGCTCGTTCAATCGCAGAAGACATCGGAAAGGCAAAATTATCCTCAGAACAGATTACAGATGCTGCTTCACAAGTTGCAATGGCTGCTGCAGATCAATCAACCAAATTACAAGAAGTTACAGAATTAGTTGAAAGAGCTAATGATGTGGCAAAAGGTGTATACCATACTGCAGAAGACGGTCACCAATCAGCTATGGAAGTTGAAGAAAATTCAGAAGTTGGTGTAGATAAAATAGAAAACGCCGTTGAAACAATGCAACAAATCACAAATGTGATTGATGAGCTAGGTAAATCTATTGAAGAACTTGGTGAAGAAAGCAAAAAAATCAACGAAGTTACCGTTTTAATCAAAGATATTGCAGAACAAACCGGTCTTTTAGCATTAAACGCAAGTATTGAAGCAGCTCGTGCGGGAGAAGCAGGAAAAGGTTTCGCAGTTGTAGCAAGTGAAATTAAAGGCTTAGCTGAGGAAATCAAAAAATCTGTTGAAGATATTAACAATACAATTGTAGGCATCAACAAAAAAGTTCAATCAACCATTGAATTAAGCTCTGCAGGTAAAGCACAAGTTGATAATGGAGTTATTGCTATTGACGATGTTAACGGTGCTTTTATGAAAATTAAAGAAAGTATCGATAAAACGGTTACTCAAATAAACGATATAAAAGGCGGTGCTAAAATTGCTGTTGATAATACCGCTGAAGCACTTAAAAACGTTCAAGACATCGCATCAATATCTGAAGAATTTGCAGCTACTGCTGAAGAGGTTACTGCCTCTGCAGAACAGTTGGACGCATTTGTTCAGAATTTAGATGAATCAAGCGAAGAAATAACCGAATTTATCGAAGGAGTTCATGAAGATATAACTGTTTTCAAAGTTTAAATTTAAAGCTTAATTTAAAGCTTAAATTTAAGAATTAGTAGGGGATTAAAAAATTCCAATATTAATTCTTTATTTTAATAAATAATATTAATTAACAATTATATTCTTCTTTTAATATTTTCAAAATTTTTTTAATAGTTTTTTTAATAGCATTTTTTTGACGTTCTGATACATTTTGCTTATTTAATAAATTTGCCTCAATGTCAGATGTGAATTTATGAATTTTATGGTCTGTAACAATACAGATTGCTCCTTTTCCAATACCTGCAGTCGTACCTATTGCAATATTACATTTTGTAATCTTTTTTAAGCCTTTTGCCATTAATTCAGCTACTAATTCATCATTAGATTGAGTATACGCCTTAGAATAATTATATTCGTAATCAGATTTTGGAAGAGATATATTTAAAAAAGTTTCAGCACATTCCTTTGAAGGAATAAACATTGCCGTTAAAACTTTTGAATTGTGTAATGTATTGTATTCTGGATTTTCTTGTAAAAAACAGTCCATTTCAGGGTAGTTACTTGCTATCTTATGGATATTTACCCCTATTCTACCCAATGTAAAACATTCAGCTGTCGCTATTGTAATCAATTTTTCAGATGATTCTTCATTATTGGACACTTAAATCACACACTGCAATATTTTTATTTTATAATTTTATTTTATAATTTTATTTTGTATTTATTTTGTATTTATTTTGTATTTATTTTGTATTTATTTTGTATTTATTTTACTTAATTAGTCACTACATTTAATTCATAATTGTTACTGCTTTCAAACAAGAATATAAAGAATTATATATAAAGAATTCCAAATATATTATGACTATATATATTCGACTTAACATAATTATATTATATATTTTATATTTAGATTTTTTAAGTTTTTAGATAATATATGTATATGATTAAATTATGTATTAAATTATAGGTGTGTGATTATGAGCAAATCCAAAGTTATAGCAACTTTTGAAGGTAAGGGTATTTTAATAAATACATACACGGTAAGAGACCCTTTCACAAAATGGAAAAAAATAAAAATATACCTTTACGACGATGGTCTTAGATTTGACATTGAAGGAAATATTGTAGAAGTAGAATACGAACAAATCGAAGATATAGGAATAAAGTTGCCTAGAAAAATTATAGAGATAGCTAAAAATTCATTAGATGATATTGCAGACTACGGTTCAATTACATTTAAATTGCCTGATGAAGAAGCACAGAGTATCGGATTTGCACCAGAAACGTCAATATATGGTAAAACCACAATTAATAAATTTTTAAAAAGCCTCTTCCAAGAATTATTGTACAAGAAGAATATAAAAATACAATATGCGCGTATTGTTGGCGGTTCAGTAAATCCTGAAGTACAGTGGGATGATGGAAATTTAGTTTTTGCTAAAAAACCAATCAGAAAAGGGGTAACAGTTATTGAAGATTTGGTTTTGGCAATAGCTGTGCAAACAATGGGTAAACCAAAAGTTTATGATTTGTTCGCCAATATAGAATCCGTTTCAACCGAGAAGAAGATGGTAAATGAAGAAGAAAAAGACGTTATTGAAATTAA
This sequence comes from Methanococcus voltae, assembly GCF_017875395.1. NCBI lineage: Archaea > Methanobacteriati > Methanobacteriota > Methanococci > Methanococcales > Methanococcaceae > Methanococcus > Methanococcus voltae. The sequence goes on from NZ_JAGGMO010000001.1 coordinate 64,953, forward strand.
GCAATTAAAAGGAAAAGAAACGGTTAATTCCTACCTTTATTTAGAAGATACTAAAATATTGTATATATTAAGATACATATCATTATTAACAAAATACCACAAAACAGTTGAGAAATTACTCCCTAAATCATCTGAAGAACTTGTATCACAGTCTTCTGCTGAAAACTGGAGTGGTGAAAAGTTAAAAGGTGAAGTTGAGAAATTATCACCAGAAGAGCAAGAAATATTAACTGCGATATATACAGGTATTGATTCCTTGGAATTACCATCCATGATGGGTTTAGAAGTTGATGAAGTAGAAAAAGTTCTTGAAAGCTTGATTGATAAAGGATTTTTAGATTTGACAAGAATTAGAAAAGAAACTGACTTGACTGAAACCGGTAGGGCAGTTACAAACTATATTATTACTAACTTCTAGTTCATTATTTCTTTTTTATTTTATTTCTTTTTTATTTTATTTCTTTTTTATTTTATTTCTTTTTTATTTTATTTCTTTTTTATTTTATTTCTTTTTTATTTTAGTTTATCCCCGATTGCCCCTATTAAATTATAGGAACGCCATTATGACGAAAATTACAATCAATATATTAATATAAAATAAACACATAGTATGGTAATATATTTATTAATGGTCATATGTACCACTAAAAAATTAAATAATAGAAATATTTGAATAAATGGTATAAAAGAAAATAAAGTAATAAAATAAAAGATAAATATCGAAAATTACCATTTTACGAAAGTTATAAGTATTAACAACACAATCATAAATTCATAAATTACCTACATAAAAAATTAAAATACTATGAAGTAAACATATCTAATATATGATTATGTTTTGTCGGATTGAGGTGAAAACATGTCAACTATTGTAAAAACATTAGTTGTTGATGATTCAGCATTTATGAGAAATATATTAAAAAGAATATTATCTACCACAAACAAATATGTTGTTGTAGGAGAAGCTGAAAACGGCAATGACGCAGTTAAAAAAGCTGAAGAATTATCTCCAGATTTAATAAGCATGGATATTGTTATGCCTGAAAAAGATGGTATCCAAGCTACAAAAGAAATAAAAGAAAAGTTCCCTGGAATAAAAGTGGTAATGTGTACCTCCGTAGACCAGGAACAAAAAATGATTGAAGCGGTTAATGCAGGCGCTGATGGTTACATTGTTAAACCATTCCAAGCTCCAAAAATTCTAGAACAATTTAATAAATTATTCCCCTAATAATTTATTTAATTAAACCCATTTCGGTTAATTATACTTATAACTCAAATATAGCTTTTTAACCTCTATTATAGACTAATTTTTAATTTAATTATTTAATTATGTTTTATGACAATCGCATAGTTATCATTAAAAAATTTATATGTAATAATATTTAGGTTAAATAATCATTATTTAAATTTATACTATGGTATGTTTCAAATTAATAATTTTGAATATAATAATTTTAAATTTTTGAATAAATGTGTATTAAAATATATAGAATAGAGAGTATTGAGTAAAGATATCATATTACATATTTTCTATTAAAATACTAAAATATGGATAAATTAGCCACTTGGTTGATTTTACATACTTGGGTGTTTATATTATGTTCTCAAAAGAACAATGGTTAGAAATTTTAAAGGCCATAATTGAAGAGGAACTTGGTGGAGAAATAATTATTGATTTAGAAAATCCCAAAAAAGGTGGTCCTATCAAAGATTTTTCATCACTAGAAACTATCGGAAAAGCAGCTGCTACAAGAGCTGCAAGTTTTGTAATGGACATGAGCGGTGAAGATGTAGATGTCAATGTTTTCAAAATAAAATTAACATCATTGAACAAACTGCTATCAGAAGCCTCTGAAGATAAAAAAGTATTTACAAAAATTGATTTTAACGGTATGCTATCAGGAATGGGTGTTTTAATATTCACCGAGAAAGACGCTATTAAAATGGGCGATTCCATGTTAAAAGGCATGTTCATGGAAGACCCTGAAGTAGACGTATTGAGTGAATTAAAAATATCTGCGATAAATGAAACTTGTAATTTATTAGTTTCTGCGTTTGTGGATACATTTGCAAATTACATGGAAACTTCACTATCCATGACTCCCCCAGAATACTGCATAAATGATACAGCTAATTTTTTAAATGAAGCTTTAAAAGATTATAATATTAATAATGATGATTTAATCTTTACATTTGAAAGTGAATTAGTTTCCAAAGGTATCGACTCAAGTTTTGAAGTATTTATGGCCATGAATCCCGAATCAACAGCCAAATTGTCTGAAAAACTAGAATAAAATAGAGTATTAAAGAATATTAGTAATATTGGTAAATTAATAATATTATCAATATTACGAGTCTTACAAATTTTTTAAATAACTAATAGCCCAAATTAAAAAAATAAATTATTAATTAAATAAATTAGTAATTATTATTCATATGGATTTATATTATACAAACTTAACGTGGTGATAATATGGGTGTTATTGAAGCCATTAAAAAAATCACGGACATAGGTCAAGAAGCCGCAGAAAATGTTGGTGACTCCTTTACGGGATTAACCGGACAAAATACAGACGTAAGTTTTTTAGGTACTCGTTTTGTGCCTTTGGAACGATTGCCTGAACAATTTAGTGAAGATTACTGCAAAATAACTAAAATAGACTTTGATGGAATATTATCAGGTAACTCCATGTTGATACTTCCCGAAGTAGATGCTGTAAAACTTGAAAAATTGTTGTTATTGGATATGATATGGGATAGCCTAACAAATAAAACAGAAATGCCAGAATATAAAGAAATGGAAAGTTCTGTTATAAATGAAGTTGCTAACATTGTTTTAGCGGCATTTTTAAATGTTTTTGCAAATGAATTAAATGGCGAAATAAATATAACTACTCCAAAGTTCATTAAAGACGCTGGTTTCAACATTGTAGAGTCATTAGTTATTGAATTAATGGAGAAAAATGTGGAATACGCTTTAGTTTTTGATACGAAAATAGAAGTTGTAGGTAGATTCCCGTTAAACTGCAACATTTTAATTATGATAAATCCTGAAACAATAGATAACTTAGATAAATTATATTCCAACTAATTTACTTATATTAATTTATAAAATACCCCCAATACTTCAATTTTAATAATTATTATCTATTATCTATTATCTATTATCTATTATCTATTATCTATTATACTGTAATAAAATATTATAGTATAATATTACAATCTACTTTTGAATAAAATTATTTTATGCAATTATTTACTTTATGTAACTTATTTAATTTATTTAATTATTCTCAATATAAGGTAATATATATTATTACACACATATATTATTGATACAATATTGATTTTAAAGATAGGGAATATAAAAATAAAACTACGTTATCAGATATTAAAAATTTTTCTACTTTTAAATTTAATCTTAAGTTGTAAATTATCTTAAAATTAATTTATCCTAAAATAATAAGTTTAGGCAGTTTTATCTGCTGGTGATTTTATGAGTGATATGTATTTCGATAAAATTAAAGACCTAATAAAATCCGAATTAAAAATTCATATCGATCAATATAAAGATTCCTACATTGCTCGAAGGGTTTCGGTTCGTATGAGGCTTACGAAGTGTAAAGATTACAGGGAGTACTTAGAACTTTTAAAAAAGACACCTGAAGAATATGAAAAACTGGAAAATACATTAACAGTGAATGTTACGGAATTTTGGAGAGATATCACAGTATACCGAGAAATAAAAAAGATATTTGAGGAAAAAGTAAAAGATTCTCGAGTAAAGTCCATAAAAATATGGAGTGCAGGCTGTTCTTCTGGAGAAGAACCTTACGGGTTAGCTATAATATTAAAAGAACTTTGTGAACAGTATTCTAGGAAATTTTTAAGAATAACAATTAATGCTACCGATTTAGACAAAGAAATTATCAAAAGAGCTCAACAAGGTATCTATATTGATAAACAATTTAAAAATATGGATGAAGACACCATTAATAAATATTTTACTAAGATAGACCGAAATCACTACCAAATATCTAGTGATATTAAAAGAATGGTTACATTTAAAAATCACGACTTAATTAAAGAACCTCCAATTTATGAAATGGATTTTATCCTATGTAGGAATGTTATAATCTACTTTGGAAAAGAAATTCAAGAAATTTTATTCCATAAATATTATGAAGGTCTTTCAGATGGGGGTTACTTAATATTGGGCAGAACTGAGATGTTACACGGCGAACCTAGAGAAATGTTTATACCCCATAATCATAGGGAAAGAATATATCAAAAGATATTGGGTAAAAACAAACGAATGAGTCAAGATAATGCACAAAATTCCTCAGCATCAGTGCGAAACACTCGAGATACTGTTAAAAGTATAAGTACAAATACCCCGTCAAGACTTCGAAGTTCTGAATTAAAGTCCAGCTTAAAATCTACAGCAAATACTAGAAACACCATGTCAAGTTTGAGAAGTAGTAATAGTGGCAGTAATAAGAGTAGTAGTATTGGTACCAGTATTAGTAAAAACAATGGTGAACGTACAAGTAAGTTAAATTCGTCGGTTAAATCCACAAATAGATTAGCAAGTAAATCTATAAGTAAATCTATAAGTAAATCAACTGAGAAACCAGCGTCTAGATTATCTAAAAACGAAGTAAAATCAGATAGGGAAGAAAGAACTAGAAGAACGTTAACATCTTCAACGACTTCAAGTTCCAGGTTAGTTAAAAAGGATACCCGAGATAGCAGGGATATCAAGAATAACAAAGATAGATTAACATCAAGAACGGAAGTAAAAAGAACAGGTCTTTCATCTAGAACATCTGAGTCCACCTCATCTAGAACATTACGTGAAAAGACACGCTTAACTACAAGAGAAAGTACGGATAAAGATAAAGAAAAAAGAGAATCTAGCAGACTTAGATATTCCAAGGATAAAACCGAGGATAAATCAAATAGTAAATCCATAAATAAGCCTAAAACCGTTAGACCATCTTCATCTTCACTATCATCTTCATCTTCATCTACGAAAAGAGGACAGGATAGTTCAAAAGGTTCTTCAAAAGATTTAAAAGATATTAGAAAATCATTACAATCATTGCGAAATTCTAAAAAATAAAGTTATAAAAATATTAAAAAATTAATTTTATTTTATTATTTTAATATACTATTATTCCAATATATTATTTTATTTTTATTAAGTTTATTTTTTATTTAGTTTTCGTTTTTCCTACTATTTTTCGAATTATAGAATAATACTGCAGACAATATAATTAATATCGCTATATATACTACGATATAAACTATTATCTCGTTGAACGAGCCAGAACCTAATAAGTACGTTGAGAATACAATTAACAGTTGTCTGACCATCAATACCGTTATTATTTGGAAGAATAAAGCCTTTAAGAGGTTTAATATATTCTTTTTTGTATGGACTAAATCATCTATGAAGTGTACACATACCAATATTGCAACGGATAACGTCAATGGGTTTGCGATATTCAATAAAAATTTACCCACAAATAAAACCCATTCGGGGTCTTCGGAAACTCTATATGCGTAAATACCACCCACTATGATGATTAAAAGGGATATTATACCCCCTGCAGGTGATATTTTACCAACTTGCAGACCTTCCTTACTCTCCATAATTTTAGACTTGATATTTTCAGTCAAACCAGCCCCTTCCGATAAAACATAGATACCCAAAAGCCCAGATATAATCCTCCAACCTAAATCTTGGAATACTGCATAAAGTATCAATACAAACCCTATTGAAACAAATATTAAAGGTATATACCTTGACATTGTTTTATTGATAAATTCCTGTATCAAATAATAGGTAGATTCTAAGGATTCATTTTGTTTTATGACCACTCTCTTTTTCCAAACAAAAATATCTTTTAATTCCAAATACTTTAATATTGTTTCGTCTTCTTTTCCATCAGATACAATATATATGAAATCTGGCTCATAAAGGTAAATTAAAAAATCCAATTGTTCTTTAATTCTTATTGCACACTCCTCAGAGTTTACATCCTTTGCACCAGTAATTGTTGCTAATTCCACGTCCCTATTTTCCCTTTTTAATGAGTCGTAATGCTTTACACCGCCGAGTATGGAGTTAACGTCACTATCGCCAGGGTCTGCTAAACCCAATTTTACAGCTGCTGAGATATTTTCATTTCTACCCAATATAGGACTTGAAATATTAGCTTTACGCCCTACATCGTCATCCATATCCACTACGAGTATTAAATATTTTTTATCTTCGGTATTGTAGCTTAAATCGATACTCTTACCATTAATGCTGTTCTTACCAGTATTATTTCCGTTATTATTGTTATTATTGTTATTTTGAGTAACACTATCATTGCTATAATTAACACTAATACTATTGATATTTGTAATATCATTACTAATTTTTTTAGAATTTAAAGGTTCAAAACTCATATTACCCCTTTGAATGTACCATACAACGTGGTAATTTTATATTCAAACATCTAAGTTAATTCTAAATTAGTTATAAGTTAATTCTAAGTTAAAATTATACTTGTGCGAATACGTATTAAATTTTAAATATTGTTGTAAATTTAGAAACTATTTTTTAAATTTTACTAAAACATTATAAAGATTATCAAATTAAAGACTATCAAATTATAGTTATTGAGTATAAAATATATTATGTAGTTTTTATAGTTAATTTTTATAATCATATGATAATTTATAAATATAAATTAAATTATGTTCGATTCATTTAAAAAGATTTATTAATCATATTATGATATATTCAATTATTTCTATTTGTATTTTAGCAATATTACGAAATATTATAGATATTGCAAATATATATTTTAATTTATGAAATATTATGAAATATTATGTAAATTATGTATGTTAAGTAAATTATGCAATATTATACTATGTAACATCATCATATTTATAACAATAAACCTTCATAGGTAGGAGTATTTAAATAATTACCGTATGTAAATCGAGTGGTACCATGAGTAAAATGGATTTAAAGAAAGAAATAAGAGTTATTGAAGATTTTCCAAAAAAAGGAGTTAGCTTCAAGGACGTTACCACGATATTGAAAAGCCCAAAAGCTTTGAAATATACGATAGATGAAATGTCCGACTATATTGAAGATAAAAAAGTTGATGTAATTGTAGGACCCGAAGCTAGAGGGTTTTTATTTGGGGTTCCCATTGCTAGTAAACTAAATTTAGGATTTGTTCCAGTCAGAAAATCGGGAAAATTGCCTTTTGAGACTCATAACATAGATTATGATTTAGAATATGGTACTGATAAACTAGAGGTCCATGTTGATGGAATTCAAAAAGGTCAAAAGGTTGCTGTAGTTGACGATCTCTTAGCCACAGGGGGCACTGCACTTGCCACAAGTAGATTAATGGAAAAAGTCGGTGGAGAAATTGCTTGTTTGAACTTCATTATAGAATTAACGGAACTTGAAGGTAGGAAAAAACTAAATAAATACGATATTCAAAGTTTAGTGACTTATGAAATATAATTATTCTCAAATATCGATAAATTAATAACGTATAAAGGACAATTTAATAATTAACACTTAAATAAATAAGAAATGAGAAATAAGAATACGAAATACGAAATAAGAAATAAGAAATAATAAATAACTTAACATAAAAATTTTAATTGTGATAAAATGTTTAAAATTAGGGAAATTTTAACGATTTCTGATTACGTAACTTTGATAAATATTGTTTTAGGACTTATGGCAATATTATTAAACGACTTTGCATTCGTATACGTTGCAGTTGTTTTTGATGCGTTAGATGGAATGGTTGCAAGAAAAACAAACACGGTTTCAGACTTTGGAGCGGAATTAGATAGTATTTGTGACGTAGTAAGTTTTGGAGTAGCTCCGGCTTACCTATTATATGCAAATATCAACGCATTGTCGCCAGAGTTAAATATATGGGGCGCAATTTTAGCATCAATATTCGTATGTTGTGGTGCTTTGAGATTGGCAAGATTTGGAGTTTTAGACGTAAAAGGGTTTATTGGATTACCAATACCTGCAGGAGCTTTATTTACTTGCTCAATATTGCATGCGTCATTACTTTATAACAACGTGTTAAGTGGAACTTTAGGTTATATTGTTTTATTTGTTTATTTAATAGCAGGTTTGCTGATGATTTGTGATATAAGATATCCAAAGTACCCTCGTAAAGTGTACCTGGCAATGTTTTCATTAGCACTATTGATTGGAGTGCTTGGTCAGCCAATTCCGTTAGTATTATGCCTTATATTCTATACGATATACGGCTTTTACGGTACTTTAACACATGAATTATAATCTTACAAATTTTTATTTATTTTTGATTTTTTGATTTTTTTTTGAATTATTTTTTTTAACTTATTCATTAATTATTTTTTAATTTAGTTATACAAATATTCTAAAAATCAAAAAATAATATATAGGTAAAAAAATTAATAGATATCTTTATAACATATTTATTCGTATATACTTAAAAATAAGACAATCATATTATAAGGTTGATAAAATGGAACTACAAAAAATTAACGAAAATGTATGGGAATTACCGGAAACTTACAAAAAAGGAATGAAAGTAAAAGGAAACATTTATTTAAATGATGAATTATACGAAGGACTTCAAAAAGACGTATTTGAGCAAATAGCTAATGTTGCTTGCCTTCCAGGTATTCAGAAATACTCTTTGGCAATGCCCGATTGCCATTATGGTTATGGCTTTTGTATTGGTGGCGTTGCTGCATTTGATGAACGATATGGAATTATTAGCCCTGGTGGCGTTGGTTTTGACATTAACTGTGGTGTAAGATTAATAAAAACCAACTTATTCAAAAAAGATGTAGAAGATAAAACAAAGTTAAAGGAACTTTTAAACGAGATATTCGTGAATGTACCATCTGGATTAGGTAGTAAAGGTAAAATTAGGCTCGATAATAACCAAATTGACACTGTTTTGGAAGAAGGTGTCGAATGGGCAATTAATGAAGGTTACGGCTTAAAAGGAGACCTTGAAAGAATAGAAGAAAACGGTAGGATGAAAGAAGCAGACGCTAGTTTTGTTTCAGAAAGTGCTAAAAAAAGAGGAAAACCACAACTTGGTTCATTAGGTAGTGGAAACCACTTCTTGGAAATTCAATACGTGGATGAAATATTTAACGACGAAACTGCAAAAGTTTACGGCGTTGAAAAGGACCAACTTATGGTTATGATTCACACTGGTTCAAGAGGTCTTGGTCACCAAATATGTGCAGATTACCTAAGAAAAATGGAGAATGCTACAAAAAAATACAACATAAACATTCCAGATAGACAGTTGGCTTGTGCTCCGATTAATTCAGACGAAGGACAATCCTACTTTAAAGCTATGTCCTGTGGTGCTAACTATGCTTGGGCAAACAGACAATTAATTACCCACTGGGTAAGAGAAGCCTTTGAAAAAGTATTCAAAACTTCCTACGAAGATATGAGTATGGAAATAGTTTACGATGTTGCCCACAACATTGCTAAAAAGGAAAAGCACATTGTAGATGGAAAAGAAAAATCAGTTATTGTGCACAGAAAAGGAGCTACTAGAGCTTTCGGACCTAATCATGCTGAAATACCTGATATATATAGAGCTGTGGGTCAACCAGTTATTATTCCGGGAGATATGGGTACTGCATCATACTTATTAAGTGGTACTGATTTAGCAATGGAAAAAACATTCGGTTCAACTGCTCACGGTGCAGGTAGGACTTTGAGTAGAGTTAAAGCTCTTAAAATGTATAACAGCGAAGATATACAGCAAAAATTAGAAAAAGAAGGTATTTTAGTAATGGCTGATTCAAAAGGAGTTATTGCTGAAGAATGCCCTGAAGCATACAAGGATATCGAAGCGGTTGCAGATGTATGTGATAATTCAGGTATTGCGCTCAAAGTAAGTAGATTAAAGCCTTTAGGGGTTGTAAAAGGATAAATACACTGCCAAATAATAAAATAATAAAATAATAAAATAAAAAACATTTAATTTTCTTTTTTTGTGATTTTATGAAAGATAATTCAAACAAATTAAACTTTAGAAATTGTATTTTTTATATAATTATAACGGTTATTTTATCATTTATTTTATCATTTTCAGGATGTACATCTTTTTCATTTTCTTTTGAAAAAAACCCTAATGAAATGAATAATACTGAATTTTTTAATTCACACGAAAAAATACTTGCAAAAGTTGATAAAATAGTTGATGGAGATACCATTTATGTGGATGTAATTTTAAATGAGTCTAATAGTTATTTAATAGATCAATGGGATTTTGATTCAAAAAGTAAGGAAAAATATAACAAATCAGTCATAAAATTAAGACTTTTAGGCGTAGATACACCAGAAACTTACGGATTAAACAATGCCAATGAATATAAAAATTATGATAATAGTTTTATTTCAAATTTAACATATTTAAAACTCTGGGGTAACCATGCAAAGAATTATACAATTGATAAATTAGATAATAAAACAATATATTTATTATTTGACAAAAAAAGTGATAGAAAAGGAAAATACGGACGTTATTTAGTTTATATATTCTTAAAAGATAATAAAACTAATAATTTTAATGAAGAATACATTAATTTTAATGAAAAACTATTATCTGAAGGTTATGCTCGAGTATATGTTTCAGATTTTGAATTAAAGGATAAATTTTTAAAAATTGAAGAGAATTCGAAGAAAAATAAAATAGGCATGTGGAATTAATAATAGTAATAATGGCAATAATGATAATAATATGGTTTAAATGTTATAATTTAACTGAAACTATCTTACTAAGCCCATTTTCCATACATACCCCATACATAACGTTCGATTTACTTATCATTTGTTCTCTGTGGGATATAACAATAAATTGCGATTCTTTGGACGCATTATTTATCATATCTCCGATTAAACTTGCATTTTTGGTGTCTAATGCAGCATCTACCTCATCTAAAACGTAGAATGGAGATGGATTTAATCTTTGAATAGCAAATAAGAACGCTAGAGCAGTTAATGATTTTTCCCCACCGCTCATAACATCCAAATTCTGTAATTGCTTATTCATAGGTGAAGCATCTATCAAAAGACCACCTGCAAATGGGTCTTCCTCATTTTCAAGGGATAATTTACCATTACCCCCTATTTCGCCATATATTTGCTCATAATTTTCAGCAACTTGGTCGTAAGTTTTCATAAACGTTTCTTTCTTTCTTTTTTGAACTTCGGAAATTAATTGCATATATTTATCTTCTTCCTGCTCATATTCTTTTCTTTTTCCATATAACTCTTCGTAACGTTCGTTAATGAAGTCATAATCTTCAATAGCACGCATATTTACAGGTTCAAGTTTTTTTATACTACTTTCCAAAAGTGCTTGATTTCTCTCTAAATCATCTATCTCTAATGAATAGGTTTCTTCTATCATTTCATCGGATATGTCTTCGATATTTTCAAGAGTGTCACATAAATAAAGCTTTCTTTCCTCTTCCTCTAGTCTTGTCTCATATTTTGCTCTATCAACATTTATAACATTTACTTGGTTATCAGTGTCAGTGGCTTTTTCTCGTAATTCTTCTTTATTATTTTGAAGGTTTTCAATTTCTAATTCGTAACATTCTTTTTTATCAGTTAAATCCTTTAAACCTTTTGTTAATTCTTCATATTTTCCTCTTTTTTCAGTTAATATGCTTGAATTTGATTCTATGTTTGATTTATAAATTTCTACGCTATTTTTAAACATATTTTTCTTATCTGCAAGAGATTTAATATTGGAATTTAATTCTGAAATCTTTGGAATTAAAACTTCTTTTACCAAAACGGCTCCTTTTTTAATCTCATTTTCTAGATTATTCTTGTTACTTTCATTTTCTCTAATTTTATGGTCAATTTCTTTAATTCTTTTCGATAATTCGGAATTTTCATAAGATTTTATCTCATTTACAATTCTTTCACGTTGCCCCATTACTTCAGCAAGTTTATTATCTAGATTTTGAACTTTTTGAGACAATATTTCTTTTTCATCAGTTAATTCTGAAATTTCATCTTCCATTTTGGAATTTAACATTTTTAATTCTTTTATTTTTAAATTATTTAATTTTGTAATCTCTTCTTTTTTATACTCCTGATCCCGAGCAATTTTTAATCGATTATCCAATTCTAATTTCCTTGTACTGTATGTATTAATTTTATTGTTTAAACGCTCTATTTCATCTTTAACGTTTGATAAAGTTTCTTCCAACTCTGTTATATCCTCTGAAATGTTAGTTAATTTTGTCATATCAATATCTACTTTAATAGCGGAGTTTCTGCGTATATTACCCCCAACCATTGCACCAGATGGCTCTATAACTTCACCTTCTAATGTAACAAATCTTGCCTTGTATTTTAACGACAATTTTTTGGCATTTTCAAGATTATCAACTATTTGAGTATTTCCAAAGATAAATTTGAATACATTTGTATATTTTATGTCAAATTCCACCAAATCAATGGCTTTTCCTATAATGCCTGCGTCTGAAATATCCTTTGCATCCATACCTTTTATTCTACCCATTGGTAAGAATGTAGCTCTACCAAGTTTCTTCTGTTTTAAATAGTTGATAGCTCGCGAACCGTCATCCATTTTCTTAACCACTATGTGATTTAACCTAGCACCGCCCGCTACTTCGATGGCTGTTTTATATTCCCCTTTAGTTTTAGCCAAATTACCTGCAATATCTACCACACCAGGTAGTTTTGCGTCAAGTACACCTTTAACTGCCCTATCTAAACTAAAGTTTTCCATATCTTTTAAAGTTTTAATTCTTGCATTTTCCTTAACGTATTCCGAGTGAAGATTGTCTAATTTTGATTGGCCGTCATTTCGCTCATTGACTTTTTCTTGTAATTTTTTCTTTGAAAATTCTAATTCAACTGCAATATCTTCTAATTCTTTGTATAGTTTTTTAGTATCTTCTAAATCACTAAATTCGGCTATCTGGTTTGTTAAAGTTTCAATTGTTTCATTATTTTTCTGATACTCGAAATTTCTATTATTTAATGTATTTTCTAATTGATTTAACTCATTTTTTAAGCCATATAATTCTTTTTGGGTATCATTTATACGTTCTGAAAGCTTACTTTCCTGATTTTTTAAAGCTTTAACTTGGGATTCACTTTGCTCTACTTTTTTCTCCAAATTTTGTCTTTCTTCATTTAATTTCTCAATTTCTTTAATCAAAAGTTTTGCGTCAGCTTCTTTTTTTAAGGTATCAATTCTTATATCATTTATTTTACCTTTAGTTTCATTTAAATCGTTATTTTTGGATTCTTCCATTTTTAACGTGTGTTTTAAATCATCTATTGCATTTTCGAGTGCGTTTTTATCATTATTAAGATTTACTTCTAATTCTTTGATAGATTTATGAAGTTCCATTACTTCTTCACTACCCTTTTCATTTAACTCGTTAACTAATTCGTTGATTTTTATCTTTAATTCGATTATTTCGCTATCTATATTACTTATATCCTTAATATAACAATTTTTAGTCTCTTTTAAAGCTTCTATTTCATCTTTTGTCTCATCAAGAACCATTTTTAAGAATTCTACTTTTTTAGAGGTTAAAATATACTTTGTAACCTTTAATTTTTTGTTATATACGGTATATTTTTCAGCATCTTCTTTTTCTTTCTTTAACTTCTCAAGGTTAGCACGAACTTCGTTTATCCTGATATCTATTTTTTCAATATATTCCCTTGCTTGAGATAATTCTTTTTTTGCTTTTTCTGCCTTTTCATCGAATTCTGCAACCCCACTGACCTCATCTAGAATTTTCCTTCGTTCATTTGGTGATGTGTCAATTATTCTAAGCAAATCCCCCTGTAAAATAATGTTTGGACCATCTGCAATTAAAGATATCTTACTTAAAAGATCTAAGACCTCATTTTTCTTCATTCTACGTCTTTTTTCTATTTTTGAAGCTTTTTGGCTCTTTTTTTCATTGTTTTGTTTTGCTTGGTTATTTTGTTTATTTTGCTTCTCATCTTCGTACCAGACGACATAATAATTATTATCGCCATTTAACTTTACTTTCCTGCAAATACCAACTTTATCAGAATCTATTGGTATTTCACGATTTATATTGTCGAAAAATAAAGTTACCTCTGCATAATCTGCCCTTTTTCCATTGTGGTAAGTTATAAGTTGATTAAATTTTCCCGCTCTTAATGACTTGGCTGAGGTTTTTCCAAGAACAAAGCATATACCATCGATAGTATTTGATTTTCCTGAGCCATTTGGACCCAGTATCGCAGTAAAGCCGTCAGGGATTTTTAATTTCGTATTTTTGAATGATTTGAAATTTTTTAAATGAATTTCGGATATTGAAATCATAAGGACACCGTTACTTAATAATTAAATAAATTTAGATTTTTTAGTCTTTTATTTTTATTATTCTTAAATATCTTTTTAATATTGTATTATCTCTATTATCACTATAAACATTAGTTAAATAAACTATTTTAATCATATTATTTATTTTATGGCATTTTAGTATTAAATCTTTTATCATTTGTTTCGTTATTTGTTTCTTGAGATTTAATAAATTATTATTTTAAGTATGGTGATTTATGAATTTTTAGGAGGGATTGATGTAATATCGAATTTATCGATACATTTTTTAAAATATTTGAAACCTAATTAATCTTCAATATTAAAATAACTTAGTTAAAACCTTTTAATTTAAAAAATAATTGTTAAAATTCGTTAAATTTAGTATAATAGAGCTCTATTATAAATAATAGTGCTTGATATTCTTATAATAATTCATAATTTTCTTAAAAAATATACAAAACTATATATATTAAAAATACAATTAATATATTTTTGAAAAGTTATTATTTTGTAATAGAACTCTATTATGGGATTGATAGCTTTTGAGTTAAATACTTTTAAATATATTGGTAGTAGACATAATTAATGATAAATTTCTGTGGTTCAATTACCTCCAAGTAATCACCACAAAATAGCACAGAATATGAATTTGACAGAAAAATGATTTAGGACAATAAATAACCTCTAAATATTAAAATAAATCTAAATATTGAATAAATTAACTAAAATAATATTAAATATTTATTTTTTAAACATGATTATAAAAATTTAAAAATAACAAGTATAAAAAATTAAAGCTACTGCAATTCGAATTAAAAAATCGGGTTGTATACTCAGGTGAAATTATGAGAAACAATATTGTAAACAAGGGAACTGAAGAACTATCTTATGAAATTAGGGGAATTGTTGCAGTAGCGGAAAAAGCCCAGAAATTAGGTAAAAAAATAATCTGGGAAAACATTGGTGACCCTATTGCAAAAGGGGAGCAAATGCCTGAATGGATTAAAGAAATAGTTTCAGAAAGTACTTTAGAAAATAAAACTTATGGTTACTGCCCTACACAAGGTCTATTAGAAACACGTGAATTTTTGGCAGATTTGAACAATAGTAAAAATGGAGCTCAGATTACATCCAATGATATGATATTTTTTAATGGCTTAGGGGATGCTATAACTAATATTTATGGATTAATGAGGAAGGAATGTAGGGTAATCGGCCCTACCCCTGCATACTCCACGCATTCATCTGCAGAAGGTTTATACTCAAACAGTTCGCCTGTGATGTATAATTTAGATAAGGATAATTTATGGTACCCTGATTTAGATGACTTAGAAAATAAGGTAAAATATAATCCTTCAGTTAGTGGTATACTATTAATAAATCCAGGCAATCCTACGGGTGCAGTATATTCTAAGAAAATATTAAGTGATATTGTAGATATAGCTAACGAATATGACGTATTTATCTTATGCGACGAAATTTACCAAAATTTAGTTTACAATGGTAAAAAGCACATTAGTCTTTCAGAAGTAATAGATGACGTTTGCGGAATTTCAATGAAAGGTATTTCTAAAGATTTACCATGGCCAGGTTCCCGTTGCGGCTGGACAGAATTTTATAATAAAGAAAAAGACCCCGTATTCAAAAAATACGTTGAAAATATCGGTAAATTCAAAATGATAGAAGTATGTTCAACGACATTACCTCAAACGATTATACCTAAGGTAATGGGCGATAAAAGGTTTGAAAAATCATTGGATGAACGTAAAAAATACTATGAAAAAGCTTCGAATTACGCATATAAAACTATTAATAAGATTGAAGGGGTTTCAGTAAACCTTACAAATGGGGCATTTTATGGATCTTTAACCTTTGATGACGGTGTTTTAAACGATAAACAACATTTGAAAATGGATAAAGAACTAGAAACTTATATAAACGGAGTTTTAGACCAGTGTGGACAACATTCTTTAGTTGAAAAAGACAAGAGATTTGTTTACAACTTGTTGGGTGCTTCAGGCATTTGTATGGTACCATTAACATCATTCTGTTCAAAACATGAAGGATTGAGATTTACACTACTTGAAAAAGATGAAAATTTAATGAAATGGACATTTAAAACTTTAAGTGAAAAAATAGACGAGTACCTCAATAGTACACCTAATTAATCCATTTCTTTTGATTTTTAAATTTTTTTATATTATTTTTATTATTATTATTATTATTATTATTATTATTTTATTAGTTTAATTTGTATTATTTTATTATTATTATTATTATTATTTCTTTTTAAATATGTCTTTATATTGACATTAATATTATAAAATTTAGATGTATAATTATATAAATTTTTAATTAGATAATTATTATTGTAAGTACATACATGAAATACCTAAAAATTAATTGGTCATATCTTTAAAACAAATGGTGGGTGATTCTATGAAAAAAATACTTGTAATAAATGGAAGTCCTTTAAAGCAGGGCAATACTGCCAAAATACTAGCTAATATGATGAAAGGGATATCTGAAAGCTCTAAAGCATGTTTTCACGAACATAATTTAGAAGAAATTAATTTTGAGGGCTGTAACGAGTGTATGGATTGTAGAGACACTTTTGCCTGCAGTTTGGATGATGATATGTCAGAAATATTGGATGAATTAATAGAAGCTGATTACTTAATCTTTGGCACTCCAATATTTATGTGGCAAATAACTGGGCAAGCCAAATGTTTTATAGATAGATTGTACCCTGTAATATCTAATGATTTTGAAACTAGATTAGCCAATATAGCTACAATAACAGTATATACACAAGCAAATCCTGATAAAAACGCATTTATAAATTATATAAAACATAACAATGATTTATTAGATTTTTTAGGGCTAAATGTGATTGACACTTTGATAGTGGGGGGTCTATCCGAACAAAACCCTGCGGAAAACCACATGTACGCTCTCGAAAAGGCATATCACATGGGTAAAAATCTAATTAAATAATTAATCAAAAATACTAATAAAAATACTAATAAAAATAAACAAAGCTACTGATTGAGATTATTTCATTACACTATTTTTTATTTGTTTTTTATTTATGTTATTTGTTATATTTTTTGTCGATAAATCAATAATTGTATATATTAAAAATAACATATTGATATACAATGTAATTATGAATATGATATATCTTGTTGGCAAGTGAAACTATGAAAATAATAAGATTTGAAGACACGACTAAAGGAAATATTGTAAGATATCTAAATTTAGAGTATTTTTCAGAGGTTGAAGTAGATGTTGATATTTGTAGGTTAGCTTTAAGGGAACCTTCTGGAACTTTTGTTTGGCTAAGAACTACGATTACAAATCTCGAAAAAGTAATGGCATTCATGGAAGATGAAAAAACATTATTAGACTTAGGTACCATTGAAGAATGCGGAAAAGAGTATTTTTACTTTACAGTTCGTAAAAGCGAAGAACATTCTCGCTCAATGTAAGCTCGATTAATTATTAAGATTATTTTTTGAATATTTTAAATATATTGAATATTTTTTTAATTTGGGACTTTTTGTGATTATATGAATAAAGATAATTTAGGGTTAATATATAAAACAGTTGAAAAATTTGCAAAAATTGAAAAGGTTTATAAAAATTCCTTATTTATTGGATATGTTAAACCAGTTGATACGGAAATTGAAGCCAAAGAATTTGTAAATTATATTAAAGAACTACATAAGGACGCCACACATAATGTATCTGCATATTATGTAAAAGAACATGAAAATAACAATTATTTAGCTATGAAATACGATGATGACGGCGAACCTTCCGGAAGTTCAGGGAAACCTATTTTTAAAGTTTTGGAACTTAAAAATGTGCAAAATTTGGTCGTAGTTGTTACGAGATACTTTGGAGGTATTAAGTTAGGTTACGGCGGACTTGTCAAGGCTTACAGTGAAACTGCGAACGATGCAATCGAAAGCGCTGGAATTATTGGGATATACGATACCTCAAAGTTCAAATTAGAGTTCGATTACGCAGAAATAAATAATGTTAAAAAAGCTATTGAAGATACGAATAATAACTTTGATAAAAAAGACGACTCATTGGGATTGAGTAATTTAACTATCGTAAAAATTTATTCTGAGGAATATTCCAACGATATTACGTATAATATAGATATTATAAAAGGTTACGAAGATATATTTATTAAAAACGTCATAAATTATACTAAAAACAATTTAAAGATACATAAATTAAATAAAAGAGCCTGTTTTAACAAATTAATTAATTGATTAATTAATAAAGATAAAAAAATAGATAAAACTATTAGTAAAAATAAAAAATAAAAATAAAATTTCTTTTTATTTTACGTCATTCCTTAGAACAATGGTATTGTACTACCAATTGTAGGAGCTATTGAAGGGATTTTAAACATTTTCCATATTGTCATTGCGAGAGAAAGAGCTTGGTATCTTTCACCGTGCATAACTATGGCTTTTTTAGGCTCCGGTATCTTTTTAAGGTACCTTACAAGTGAATTGTAATCCCCGTGAGCTGAAAATTCTATTTTACTTATTTTACCCTTAATTTGAATAGGCTTTTTGAATGGAGTGATTTCAGTTGCTCCTTCTTCTAAGCTACGTCCGATAGTACCTTCTCCTTGGTAACCGGTTAATATTAATTTATTCCTTGGGTTTTTCAATAATGATAAATATTGTAACACAGGACCACCTTGAACCATTCCGGACGTTGAAATGATTATGCACGGTTCATTATTGTTAAATATGTTATCATCAGCTTTTAAAAGGTTACCAAATGGATTTGTACCGTTATTCATTAAATTATTTATTTTAGGGTTTAACCATTGCGAATAGCTCATGTACATACCTGTTGTATGTGTTAAGGAACCGCAAATGTATATTGGAACCTTTTTAATCAAACCACTTCTTATGTAGTTGTTTATAATAACAATTATCTCTTGAGCCCTACCCACTGCAAAAACAGGGATTATAACTTTCCCATTTTCTTCGATGGTTTCTGAAATCTCGTCAATTAATTGTTTTTCCAATACTTTTCTTGATGGTTTAACATCCAATGGTGAACCGTATGTTGATTCGATAATTATAGTATCTATCTCATCAATATCTGTATCTGCAGGATTTAAAGTTCTGGTCTCAATTTCGTTAATATCGCCAGTATATAATAACTTTTTACCATCTATATCCAAATATACGGAGGAACTACCTAATATGTGTCCTGCATCGTATAATTTCATAGATATGTCTGAAGTTATCTTTCTAGGTTCGTTATAATCTACAATGTTAATATTTTTCATAGATCTTTGAATGTCTTCTTCTTTGTATGATTTTGACAATGCTACGGTATCCTTCCATACATTGTACATTAAATCAGCCGTAGGTGCATTACAGTAAATATTTTTAAAGTCAAAATGAGGTACTGCACCGCAGTGGTCAAGGTGTGCATGCGATATTACTACTGCATCCATACTGCTGTCGTTTATATCAGGTATGGCGTTATTTGATGGGTCCATACCACAATCTACTAATATTCTGGACTTTTTTGTCTCTATTTCTACACAAGATTTTCCTATTTGATGACAACCGCCGTGAAATTTACCGACTATCATGTTTTCACCTCATTGCGATTGTCCAAGAGATGAATTAATTCATTTATAATGCAATTAAAAAGTAAATATTGTTATATAGCTAATTAATTTTAAAAGTTAAATAAATTGTTTTAAACTAACATATTAAATTATAAACTTTTAGATAATAAACTTTCAAATTTATATTTAAATTCTGTATCAATATTTTTACTTTCGCATCTTGTTATCAATGTAGCAATCAAATTTTTAGAATTTTCAAAGTTATAATTTATAAAACTAAAATTAGGTTTAAATCCTTCTTTTATTAATCCAGTATTCTTATAATTATAGTCTGAATTTCCTAATATTTTATTACCGTTTACAGTAGCCATTTTTAAAATTTCTAAAGGTTCTAAATGGTATAATTTATATATGAAGTCCATTTCTCTAAATATAGATGGAGAATTGGCCATAAAATTATCTGTCCCTATTGCCATTAAAATACCTTCTTCGTGTAATTCATTTATTTTTGGCAATCCTACATTGAATGAAGCGTTTGCTCTTGGACAAACCACTAATGGTATGTTATTTTCTTTTATTTGTCGTATTTCCTGGTCTGATACGTGAACTGCGTGAATTATGAAGTTTGGGTGTAATTCCAAATTTATTAACCTTTCTATTTCAGATAAACCGTAATTTTTATGTGAATATTGAACCGAACCCTCATGTTCGCTTGCGTGTACTGAAAATACTTTTGCTGGGTTGACATCGGCATCGCCATTGTCCTTATTATTATTGTATTCATCAATAACACGCCTTATGAATTTGAGTTCACAGTCGTCATATTCATTTAAACCGCTTAGACCTATTCCTTGGGATAAATCCAAGATTTGGAAAATTTCTTTCCTTAAGTCATTATTATTATTATTATTATTATTATTATTATTTGTACTAGTATCTTCCAATCTTATTGTGGGTCGACCTAAAACGTAAGGTTCCAATAAATTTTTTGAATTATTTGTACTATCGTTATTTTTAGTAATGCCTTTGGAGACGTTAAACAAATTTAAAGCATTATTTAAAAGTTGAATACCTTTTAAACCATTTTCCCGATAGTCGCAAAATATATGTGTTCCGTTTTCATACAATTCACACATACCCGCTATCATACCATTGACTATATCTTTATCATTACAATTATTTAAAAACCTATGTTTGAGACCGTGAGGGGGCTTTACTAATTCATCTAATGTCCTATTTATGCCGACATCTCTAATTGCAGAATCTCCGATATGGGTATGCAAATTATTAAAAGAAGGGATTACCAAGCCCTCGTAAGTTATAATTTTGTCATCTTCTTTCGTTGAGATATTGGACGAATTTTCTTGATTTTCTAAAAAATCAGTTATAACCCCATTTTCAATTACAAGAGTACCCTCTTTTAATTCAAATTCTTCACCATATAAAAACTTAGATTTTAAAAATAACGCCATAATTTCACCAAAAATACAATTATATGCTATTTATAATATATAGTAACCCTGTTATATTTGGATTGTGATTTATATGTCATATTATATTATTTAATTGAATAAACACTGAAAAATAAATTTAATAATATTTAAAATAAAATGATTTATATAGAATTGAATTTAAATATTAAATAATTAAAAAATTAAGCTTAATTTCTGTTTAACTTCAGTTTAAATTTAAGTTTAAATTTAAGTTTAAAAGGTGTTACATTGTTAATTTTAAAAAAGAAATCTGTTAAAAACGCTTTTGAAGAATTAATACCTAAAATATTGAGTGAAGGTATTGATATGACTACAGAAGATGGTCAGAAGTGTAAAGAAATTATGAATACAATTATTGAAATCACCGACCCTGAAAATATGGAAGTGTCTTCAAAATATCCTTTAGGGGAAAATGCGATTAAATCATACACTAATCAGCTTATAAATGGCTGTAGTACGGAATTTGTTTATGATTACCATGAACGTATTTTTGAATATCCAAATCAGGATAAAACCGAGAAATTTGACCAAATTGACTATATTGTAAGTAAGCTTTCAGAAAATCACAGTTCAAGAAGAGCCATAGCTATTACGTGGAATCCTTACATCGATACGCACGTTAAAGACGTTCCTTGCTTACAGTTTATCGAATTTTTGATAAGAAACGATGAATTATACATGACTGTTTTATTTAGAAGCAACGACGCATATTTGGCATTCCACGCTAATGCACTTGGTTTAATTGCACTTGGTCAAACCGTTGCAGATAAATTAAATATTCCATTAAAAAAGTACACACATCACAGTGTTTCAATGCACGTCTATGTTAAAAGAGATATTGATAATTTAAGAAAAGATTTTAAAATTTAATTTTAAATCTAAATTCTAACTTATTTTACGATATACTATCTTATTTTACAGTGAATTAACCATATTGCATTATTTTATCATTACATTATTACCATTATTTTTTCAGCTATTTTCTCAACACCGTAACCCATAAAAACAAAAATTTATATAATTATATACGTGGATAAATGGGGAGGGGAGACTATGACAAATATCCAACCATGTATTGACGAAATTAAAGAATTGATTACACGAAGTTCAGAAGATGATGATCTTAATTCGCTAAAAGAACATTTAAAAATGATTGAAACGCTGTTAAAGCATGAAACTGGCGAAGATTTAGAAAAATTAAAAGAATTACATAAATTTACAGAAGAAGAAATTTTAAGATTGATAAATTCAAAGATTTAAAATATAAGTTAATCTAAGTTACTCTAAAGTAATATAGGGTAATCTACGTTGATTTATGCCCACTTAATCTTAGATATGTTCTTAAATATTTATTTATTCTTATTTTTATTCTTATTTTTATTCTTATTTTTATTCTTATTTTTATTCTTATTTTTTCTTTTTTAAATATTTTCTTTTTTTTAAAATTTATACGTGGTATTGCATTCTGTTAGATACGTTATTAGTATAACAACAGTTTATATACTAATTAAACAATATTTTTAAATAATTTAATAAAATAGAGCAATATATTATTTAAATTTAAAATTTAAATTATAGAAAATTGAGAATTGGGTTTTAAAATGGGAATTGATATAATACCGGATGATTTATACGGGCTTAAAAAGGGCGAACTAAAACTATTAAACAGGATAAAAGAAATATATTCCAAAATTGACAATTATGAAGGCAATAGGAATTGTGTATTGTACTTACAACAGTCTGTGTGTGGCTTAAAACCTGATTTTATATTAATCGATAGTTTTAAAGGCGTTTGTATTTTAGAAGTCAAAGATTGGAAAATAGGATATTTAAAAAACATAAATTCACACCAAGTGGAAACTATAGATAATAAGACTTTTAAAAATCCAATAGTTACTTCAAACATCTATTTTAATACATTAAAAGACTTAATTTACAGTGACGAAGCATTTAAGGGGAAAAACGAGAAAAGTAAAAAAAATAAAATGAATAATATAACTAAAAAAAATGCTAAAAACAGTGAAAATTTAAATAAATTTGAAATGCCCCCTAAGATATACTCGTATGCCGTTTTTAGCAAAATTAAATCAGAAGATATTAAAAAACTCCAAATTAATAAAGTTTTAAATCAGCCTCCATCTAAGTACATAACTTCAGATAAAATTTCAGAATTAACTATTGACGACTTATTTGATAAAAATAAAGATGTAAAGATGTCAAATATTGAATTTAATAGAATTAGGTCTTTATTATGTCCTGAAATATGTATTTGTAATTCAAAACAGAAAATTAAAGATAAAAATCATAATAAAGATAAATCTGCCAAAAAAACCCAAAGTAAAAAAGAAGATTCAAAATTAAAAAAATTAGGTAGTTTGATAAAATTATTTAAAATAATAAATAAAATAAGTAGTAAAGATAGTATCGAAGATATTATAGACTATGAAAAAGATTCTAAGGAATTAATAAAAGTTTTAGATTTAGAACAGGAAAAACTAAGCAAAAAAATACCATCTGGTCATTTTATGGTTACTGGCGTACCGGGCAGTGGTAAAACTGTAATATTACTATCTAGGGCGGTTTTTTTAGCATTGAACAATCCTACTTGGAAAATTAGGATTTTAACATACAATAAAACACTTTCAGAAGAATGTAAGACTAATTTAAAAAATATGTGCGAAAAAATTGGAAATAACGACATATTAAATAATATAGAAGTTTCTACATTCCATAAATTTGCAAAAGAACTTTACTATGAATACAATCAATGTTGTGAATCTGATGAATTTAATAACTTTAAAATAAAGTTTAAAACCGAATCAAAACAGTTTTGGAATTACGAATTACCAAATAAAGTTTTAAATCTTTTGGAAGATAGAATTAATATCAATATGTCATTAAAACAGTACGATGCTGTTTTAATTGACGAATACCAAGATTTTATGAATGAATGGATTAAAATATGCGTAAAATCTTGTAAAAAGTATCCTTATGTCGACTATGCGGGAAAAAATACAGAAGGAATTAACTTATTTTTGGCAGGAGATAGATTGCAGAGCATATATCGTTTAAACGGTCAGAATTGGAAAAGTTTAGGTATAGATATGAGGGGAAGGAGTAAACTGTTAAAATCCACATATCGTACAGGTAAAGAGCATTTAAACTTAGGAATAAACTTTTTAATGAATAATAACGAACTCAAAAACCAGGTTTATAAATTTTACAATGGTACGAATACATTTAGTGTATTAGACGGTAATATTGAATTTTTGAAGGGTAAAAACGAAGTTTTGAACGATAAAATAAAAGAATTGTTGACAAAATTCAAACCTGAAGAAATAATGATACTTTGTAATGACAATAAAAGTTGTGAAAAATTGTATAATAGCCTTGATTCTGATTTAAAAAAGAAATGTAGCTTTTCAAAAAATTTAGAATTTGGATACGTTCGTATTTTAACATTGCACTCTTCAAAAGGTTTAGAATCTCCAGTATGCCTGATTACAAACTTATCAGAAATTAGTAAACCCGCCAATAACGTTCAGGACATATTAAATAGGAAATTAATCTATGTTGGGATTACCCGAGCTTTTGAACATTTAATTTTGCATTCAGAGGACTTTGATAAATCCTATGCAAAAGAATTGCACGATATAGTTTTAAAAAATGAATAAAATAGTAAAAAAGTATTAATTACTTAATTAAGTAATTAAGTAATTAGATATTATCCATAAATTGATTTAATACGTATAAATAAATTTTTAGGGTTTACGAGTGGATAATCCTCATTTTCCGCTACATCCAAACAAACTGCATAACCTAAAAACTCAAACTGTGCGTTTACGACCACAGTTTCATTTTCGTCAGCTTTTTCATCGGTTACGATATTAGTACATAAATCCATGCTAACTAATTTGGCAATTACGCCCTCCGTCCCCACCGTTAAATCACTTTTACGAATACTGGTTAAAAATAATACATCCCCAACTTCAGAATTTGTTAAAACTGAATAATTAGCTATATTTTTTAATACAAACGTTCTAACTTGGTTCTTCAGCAATTCCGAAATCGAATTCCTTGAAATACCTGTTACAGCAAGTGTTTTCATAAATAACCCCCAATATGCAAATATTATAAATTATGGCTTAAAATTTAGTAATTTTTTAAATGTTTATTTTATTATTTTAATTTAATTTTTATTTTATTATTTTTTATTTTATTGTACTATTCATTAATTACATATACATTGGATTTTCAGATTTAGTCATCAATTTTGCGTGTTCCTTAGCAAGATTATTCAGTTTACTTTGTATTTTCTCAGCTTCTTCGATTAATTCATCTATATTAGCGTTTATATCATATTCTTTATTTAATACGCCAATTATTATCGAAGCAGCTTTAGGGTCGGGTCTTAAACCTACGGTTTCCACCAATAAACAGGCTGCAGAGATATTTTGATAGTTGCATTTTAGCATCATGTGTGCAGAAATGCCTCCCACCATTCCTAACTTCAACTTATTCATACCAGTCTCTATTTTGGCATTTACCTCTTCTTGTAAGCTACCATAATTAGTATTTTGATTTGTATCCAAAGTCATAAGTTCTAATTCTTCCAAACTCGTTTCTTCAGGTAAATTATCAAAATTAATGTTGGTTATGGTATTTATATTGTTTTCTACATCTGATTTAGTTTCTTCTTTAGGATCTTTAGCTTTATTTGAGTCTTCCTTATTTTTTAAAGTGTGATTTTGGAATTTCATTAATTTATTTACGATGTTTTCAGAGGTAGATACCCAGTAAACATTTTCCGGGCGCATAGATGCAAACCCTTCCAAGGTTACAACCATTTTAGGTTTTATATCTTTTAATCGTTCCACAGTTACATCTACAAATGGATATATCAATTCACTAGGAATTAAAACGTCGGAAAAGAATACTATCAAATCTTTTCGCCCATAAACCCTAACAGGCGGGTAAGCTACGCTATCTTCTACAATCATTGCTAATGGAAAAAGTGGGTCTTCAAAATATCCTATGTATTCCAAATCCAAATTTTTTATAATGTGGTATGATGAAATGCTTCCTACGAGCCCTACACTCGGAAATCCTACAATTACCAGCGGGTCTTCATAATCCACGGTTTTTAAGCTAATATATTGCATATTTCCCCTCTTTCTATTTAATTTTGTATATATTATTTGCATTACTTACTAAATTAAATTATAAATTTTAAACTATAAATAGCAATATATGTGAAATTAATTAGTAAAAAAGTAAAAATAATATGCAAAATAAAAAATAAAAGAAAGTAAAAATAAAATAAAAGAAAGTAAAAAATAATTTGATTATTTATTTAAGGATAACATTTTATCAATTGCAATTTTTGCTTTTTTGATAATTTCTTCATCCAAATTTACTTCGTATTTCTCTTCAATTAAGCAAGTTTCTATTTTTTCAAGAGTTATGTTTTTCATAGATTTACAAATTGCGTCAGCTCTTAATGGTACAAGATTTTTAGATTTTCCGACTTTTTCAAGTTCAATGTTTAATCTAGAAATCATATCGCATTCTGTTCCAATTATGAAGGTTTCTACGGGAGAATTTAATACGTGTTTTACCATTCCACCAGTACTCATAACGTAATCTGCAATATCTTGCAATTCAGGGTTGCTTTCAGGGTGAATTAATAATTCTGCGTCTGGATATTCAGCTTTTACCCTATTGGCATCCTCTAAAGTATACATTTTATGTACATAGCAATGTCCACCTTTTGGAACGGGAATTATTTTTTTATTGGTTCTTTTTTCCACGAAATAAGCTAAATTATTGTCCGGTCCGAATAATATTTTATCTTCTTCGAATAAATTTACCACTTTATCGGCATTTGCAGAGGTACAGGTAGCGTCTGCCATTGCCTTTGCTGAAGCTAATGTATTAACGTAAATTACAACTTTAGCATCAGGGTGTTCTTTTTTAGCTTGTTCAATTACTTCAGGAGGCAATTGGTGAGCCATAGGGCATTCAGCGTCAACAATTTCCGGTAAAAGTACTTTTTTAGTAGGATTTAAGATTTTTGCAGTTTCTGCCATAAAATCTACACCGCAAAATACTATTATATCGGCTTCTGTTTTCTCTGCGATTACACAAAGCTCTAAAGAATCACCGATAAAGTCAGCTATTTCTTGAATTTCACGAGGTTGGTAATTATGAGCCAAAATTATTGCATTTTTTTGGTTTTTCAATTCATTTATATGGTTTATTAATTTTTCCTTTTTACTGAAACATTCTTTCATGATAACACCGTGTAAGTTTTAAGGTTTAATTTTAGGATTTATGTTTAACTAGTAAATTCGTAAAATTGATATATGACTTATTCATTCAATATTTATAACTACTAATCTAAATAAAAATATTATCATTTTATTTAATTCCATTGTATAAAAAAGTAATCTAAAGTATGAAATCATAGAATACTACGAAATATCCTAGAAAATATGATGAAATTTAAATATTAGAATTCATAATTACATTTAAAAGATTAATTACATTGTTAAGATTATTGTTCTAAAAAATAAAAAAAATAAAAAAATAAAAAAATAAAAATTAAATTAAAGTAAATTAAAATAAAATAAATAATAAAAAACTATCAACTGGTGAACTAAATGAAAATAAACGTAGGAATATTAGGTGCAACTGGAAACGTAGGGCAGAGATTTATTCAAATGTTAGAAAACCACCCTATGTTTGAATTAACTGCTTTGGGTGCATCCCACAGAAGTGCGGGAAAAACTTATGAAGATGCTTGCTATTGGTATCAAACAGAAGCAATACCTGAAGATATTGCTAAAAAAACAGTTGTACCTACAGAAGCTAGCCATCCTGAATTTGAAAATGTAGATATTGTATTCTCCGCATTACCTGCAAATCTTGCACAAACCATTGAACCAGAATTTGCAAAAGCTGGTAAATTGGTATTTTCAAACGCTTCAGCAATGAGAATGGAAGCAGATGTACCTTTAATCATAACTGAAGTTAACCATGAACACTTCAAAATATTAGAAACTCAAAGAGATAACAGAGGATATGATGGCGGTATTGTAACAAACCCTAATTGTTCAACCATTTGCTCATCAATAACTTTAAAACCAATCATGGACAAATTTGGATTGGATTTAGTGAATATTACAACAATGCAAGCCATAAGTGGTGCAGGTTACGACGGAGTACCTTCCATGGCAATATTAGACAATATGATTCCTTACATAGGTGGGGAAGAAGAAAAGATGCAGACCGAAAACTTAAAAATATTAGGTAGTGTTGAAAATGGTCAATTTAAAGACGGTAATTTCAAAATAGGCGTATCTTGCAATAGAGTACCAGTTATTGATGGACACACTGAAAGTATTTTTGTTAAAACTACCGAAGAAGTAGAAATTGAAGAAATCAAAAAAGCTATGGATGAATTTGACCCGTTAAAAGACTTTAACTTGCCAAGCTACGCAAAACCTATTGTACTTAGAAGCGAAAACGACAGACCCCAACCAAGATTGGATAGAAATACCGGTAATGGAATGTCTATAGTAGTAGGAAGAGTTAGAGAAGACCCTATCTTCACAACTAAATACACTGCTTTGGAACATAACACAATTAGGGGTGCTGCAGGTGCTAGCGTTCTTAATGCGGAATTATATGTTAAAAAATATTTATAATTAGCAATATTATTAACAAATAAATGCTAATTTTTTTCTTTTTATTTTTCTTTTTATTTTAATTATTATACTAGTTCTTATTTTTTTATTTTATTTTTTGAGTAGTAACCTTTATATATTAGGTTGTGTATATTAATCATTGTTAAAATATTTAAGTTAACTTAAATATATTAAGCATTATTAATTAAGTGAAGTTATTAAATTTAATAATAGTAAAATTATACTTTAATTTAAAACTTAATCTAAAAACTTAATTTTGTGCCATTATGAGTTAACGTCCATATAGAATAGAAATAAGAAATAAAAACAAAGAGGTATTTTAAAGGGGTAAAATATGATATATTTTGGAAGTCCCATAAAAAGTAATGAAACTAACGAACTTGAAAAACTTGCAGATAAAAGCGTGGGGAAATACACAATCTTAAAAGTAGATAATAACGCTGAAATAAGTTCATCATGCAGGAAGTTAAGGGAAATGGGGATCATTACCGGGAAAAGGGTAAAAGTTGTAATTAACGATAAAAAAGGTCCGTTAACAATAGTAGTTGGCAATACAAAAGTTGCCATTAGCAGGAAGTTAGCAAATAACATTTATGTAAATTAATCAAACAATAAAACTAAACTAAACTAAACTAAAAAAAAGAATTCATTAGTATAATGGTGTATACAATGTATATTGGAAAAAGATATCGTATAATAAGGTTTACTAAATAAACAACTTATATTTCAGTCACAAATTAAAATTAAATTCAATTACAATAGTGTTTTAGTAAATTATATCCTATATTCTAAAAAAATAAGTGAATAAATAATAAATATGATAGACATTTGAAATAAATAATGAAATAAATACAATAGGTTAGTTATATTAGTATATCATATAAAATATAGTCGAAAAAATATTCTGAATAATAGTCGAAATAATTCAAGGTTAGTTGTTAATTAAAAAATAGGAAGAACTATAGAAATAAAATTGAAATAAAATTGAAATAGATGTCACAATTAAAATTAGTTAAACATTTCAATAGTAATATTAATAATATGTATGTAAATATCGTAAGTATGGTAAACATAGTCACAACAGGGACATTTAATGCAAATAATAAACCTTAGGGATAATGTGCAAAAAAATACGAAAAAGGAAAAAAATATGAATGAAAAACGGAACGATAAAGAATCCTTATTTGAAAAGCTAATGGTAAAACTTTCCAAATCAGTTATAAGCGCAAGCTGTGGGAGTTGCGGAAACTGTAAGTTGAAAGAACATTGCCCTTCAAAAAATTCAAAAGAGGATTCTGAGTAATATTGGTAATATAAATTTTGATATTGGTATTTAACATTCTAAATAATACAATACTTTATTGGTAATATTGGTAAACAGTAATCTACATTCACATTTAAACAAACGGATAAAATAATAAAATAATAAAAATACAACAATAGAAAATAAAATAAATAAAACGATTTAACTTAATTCACTACTTTATTAATTATTATTACTTATTAATTATTAAGCATTAATTATTACTTAATAAATAGTCAACAACAAATTCAATTTATAAACTACACCATTATTTCATTTTATGAAATAGGGGTTATTAAAAATAATTACAATTTACACGTTAAAATATCCAAGTACTTATTTTGGATTATAATATGAAAAATTAATTAAAAAAAATTAGAAAGATATAATAAATAGTTTTTAGTGTTTTATATATATGGTGATTATATGGCAAAAATAGCATTTATAGGACAACCTAATGTTGGTAAAACAACCCTATTTAATAGTTTAACCGGTATGAGACAAAAAGTAGGTAACTGGACCGGGGTTACCGTTGAAAAAGTTGAAGGTCATTATACTTACAACAACAAAGAATTTTCATTGGTGGACCTTCCAGGTATTTACTCCTTAATGTCTAATTCCATAGACCAAAAAATTGCAAGGGAGTTTATTGTTGAAAACAAAGATGCAACATTTGTAAACATTATAGATACTCCAAATTTAAACAGGAATTTATACCTTACTTTACAATTAATTGAATTAGGTGTTGTACCCATAATTTGTTTAAATTTAATAGATGAAGCGGAAAAATATGGTATTACCATCGATGATAATAAGTTATCCAAAAAATTAGGTGGAGCCCCAATTATTAGAACATCCGGTAGGTTAAATATAGGCCATAATGATTTAAAAAAAGCTATTGCGGATTACAAAACTAAACCGCCTATCATAATAGAATATTCCGAAATTTTGGAAAATGCAGTCTTAGAAGTAAATAAATTATTAGATAGATTTAATATTGCTGAATTAAACCAGTATCCTAGAAGATGGGTATCATTATCCATATTAGAGGGAGATGCAGAAATAATTTCAAAATTAAATCCTGAATTTATCCACGAATTTGAAAAAATTAAAAATAAAATCGAGTTTGAAATTAAGCACGACGTAGAAAGCTATGTAACAGAACAAAGATACAGCAAATGTGACGAAATATTATCTGATGTATATAATGACAGTGAAGTTCACGATGATATCGATGTAATTCTTGTACACCCGGTCTATGGTCTTGTAATTTTTGCAGCAGTTATGTATTTACTTTACACATTTGTGTTCACAGTGAATGAAATAACCGCAGAATGGGCAGGAATTATAATAGAATACATTAGTGGTTGGATTGCAGCCATAACACCTGCAGCATACCAGGGAATTATAGTAGATGGTATCGTAGGAGGGGTTGGTGCAGTTTTAGAGTTCTTCCCATTGGTATTTGTAATGATATTCTCCTTAGCTACGTTAGAAAATACCGGTTACTTATCCAGAGTAGCTGCATTATTACATAACATAATGTCCAAATTTGGATTAAGCGGTAAATCATTCATACCTTTAGTAACAGGATTTGGTTGTACATTACCTGCGGTTGTAGGCACTCGTTATATCTCAGGATACAAAGAAAGGCTGACAACATTGTTGGTTTCTCCATTTGTGCCATGTTCTGCAAGATTTGTGATTATAGCATTTTTAGCTGCGGCATTCTTCCCTGCTAATCAGACGTTATTCTCCATGTTCATCCTTGCAGTTTCATTCCTTGTGCTTATAGCATCTTCTTGGATATTAAGTAAGTACATTATTAAAGGAGATACTGAAGACTTTGTATTTGAATTACCACCGTACAGGATACCAGATTGGAAGAGTGTATTTAGTAGTACCTGGTCCAAATCAAAAGGATTCTTGAAAAAAGCAGGAACTTTAATTGCTGCAGGTTCTGTGTTATTCTACGCTTTAACCACATACCCTACAGTAGATGCGAGCTATGCTTATATGTTAGGTAACATGCTATCCCCACTCACTTCATTAATGGGTTTAGATGGTACAGCAGGTATCTCATTGATATTTGGTATAATTGCAAAAGAATTGGTTGTTTCAACACTTCAGATATTATATTCTCAAGGTATAGAAAATGCCTTAACTCCATTGACTGGTTTAGTCCTTACCTTAGTATCTGTACTCTACATTCCATGTTTTGCTACAATTGCTACAATATACCTCGAAACTAGAAGTATAAAATGGACTGCATTTTCTGTGTTCTATAACTTAGGTATTGCTTCACTTGTTGGAATAATTGTATACCAAGTCGGTAGATTAATGGGTTTCTAAATTAATCCATTATAGTTTCTTATTTTTATTATTTATTTTAATTTTAATTTTAGTTTTTTAACTTTTTAGTTATTCTTTATTTTTTTGTTCTTTATTTTATTTTATTTTATTTTGATTTAGTAATCTATATATAAAATTGTTACAAATTATATTACAATTAAAAATATAACTTAAATATAACTTAAATATAAAATTGAAAAATAGTTTTTATATGATTTTATTATTCATGATATGGCGATAAAATGGACTCCTTAATAATGGCAGGCGGAAAAGGTACAAGACTTAATTTAAACATTGAAAAACCACTTTTGGAAATTGAGGGAATTAAAATAATTGATGATATGATAAAAAATTTATTAAATTCAGAAATCGAGAACATATACATTGCAGTTTCCCCAAATACACCTAAAACAAAAAAACACATTTTAGAAAATTATTCAAAATACTTGGAAGACTCTAAAAATACTTCTGATGTGAAAATTTGCATAATTGAAACTTCTGGAAAGGACTATGTGCATGATTTGGGTGAATGTATCCCTTATTTTAAATCTTCGTTTTTAACATTGTCCGGAGACTTAGTAAATGTTAAATCGAAAACTATTAATACAATCATTAGGTATTATTCTAATATATGCAAAAAAAATAACGATATAGAAGCTTTATGTGTAGTAACTCGTATTGAAGATTACCCTGCAACACCAACAATTAATTTTGAAGGGTATGTCCCATTAGGCATTAATATTGTAAGCCCTAATGAAAACTATCAAAAAGAAGAGTTATTTGTTCTAAAAGAACCTATATTAAACGTCAATACTATAGAAGATCTTGAAATAGTTATGGGGTATAATTTATAGAATTTCGTTTAATTAGGTATGTAAATGCTTGATATATAGTGTAATATCCATAACATTTTTAAAATATTTGGGCATTTTTTGAGGATATTTACTAAAATATAACTAAAGTATATATAGTATTTAAAGAATAAATATTATTATCTTAAATTTGCCACACATAACAATAATATTAATTACAAAAAATATCGTATATAATAATAATTAAAAAATATAATTTATAGCATAACAGATTATCGTCAAAAATATAGGGCATTAGGTGATTAAATGAAATTATCCTTCAAATCATTATGTGGTAGGTCAATTGTAGGCGACCATGGTAGTATTGTAGGTACTGTTAATGACTTGGTAATAGATGAAAAAACTGGTAGATTAGTTTCATTAAACGTAGAAGTATCAGAACAAAGTGCTATCTACAAAAAAGAACCAAGCGTATTTATACCATACAGAACCGTTTCAGCTGTTAGAGACGTTGTTGTGGTTGATGAATCCAAAATGGCAATAAACAATTAATATTTCTAATTATTGTAATTTCATTTAAATTATTTATCTATTTTAATTCTTTTATTTCAATATTCTTCGATTATTATACTATCATTACTTATTTAATTTTGATGATTAGCTTAGGGTATTTTTATTTTATGATATTATTTTTTATTATTTTATTTTTAATATATTATTATATCCATACATTTAAATATTTTAAAAATATATTTAAATTCATTGATATATCTACACATTTAAATATTATGAATTACAGTATTATAGATATCTAAGTAAAAAAATTACATTAGAGTAGATTAGATTAGTGTGATATTATGATAGTTTGGAATTTGATATGTCCAAAATGCAAAAAAAGACTAAGATATGAGGTAGATGTTTGCCCCTGTATGGCTTCAGAGGTAGAACTACCAAAATGTGAAGTTTGTGGCGAAGAATATACCTTTGAACTCTCAAATACTCGTTTTAAGATTAAAAAATAGGTATTAGGTGTATTAAGTAATGAGTATTTGATAACGAGTATTAGACCTTAAGCATTAAATGATAAACTAAAAAAGTGAAAGATATGTTAGAATTTATAGATGAATTTGCAAATTATGTGGTTATAAATTTATTAAATATGGATTTATTATCCCCCGTAGGCAGTTCTGTTCAGTTTTTCATAGCAGACGTTATAAAAATACTTTTTCTATTAATATTGATGGTATTTGTAATATCTTTTGTTAGAAGTTATTTCCCCCCTGAAAGAACTAAAAAAATACTTGAAAAATATATGGGCGTTAAAGGAAACATATTTGCTTCTTTATTGGGTATTGTAACCCCATTTTGTTCCTGTTCCTCAATCCCCATATTTATAGGATTTATTGAAGCAGGGATTCCCCTTGGAGTTACATTCTCATTCTTAATTACATCTCCTATCGTAAATGAGGCAGCTTTTGCGATACTCTTGGCAACCTTTGGTTGGGAAGTTGCTTTATTATATACAGTCTCCGGAGTTGTAATTGGTGTACTAGGTGGTTTGTTAATTGGCAAATTGAAAATGGAACACCTTGTAGAAGAGTATGTTTATGAAATAAGACGCAGAAGACCTGCAAAAATAAAAGAACTTACATTTAAAGATAGAATAGAATTTTCTAAACAGAACACTATTGACATAATTAAAAGAGTATGGCTTTACTTGATAATAGGTATTGGAATTGGTGCAATTATTCACGGTTATTTGCCACCTGAAAGCTATTTAATCCAACTTATAGGTCCGGAAAATCCT
Organism: Methanococcus voltae; assembly: GCF_017875395.1. Lineage (NCBI taxonomy): Archaea > Methanobacteriati > Methanobacteriota > Methanococci > Methanococcales > Methanococcaceae > Methanococcus > Methanococcus voltae. The sequence continues at coordinate 100,484 of NZ_JAGGMO010000001.1, forward strand.
TTCGCTTTGATAATTGCCACGATTATTGCAGTACCGATTTATTCTAATGCACTTGGTACAATACCAATTGCAGAAGCTTTGATTGGTAAGGGCGTACCTATTGGGACGGCTCTAGCATTTATGATGGCTACAACTGCACTTTCGTTGCCTGAAGCCATATTATTAAAAAAGGTTATTAAACCAAAATTAATTGCAGTATTCTTCGGAATAACGAGTGTTGCAATAATTTTAACTGGATATATGTTTAATATATTATTTACATAAACGTAATAAATTAAAAAAATAATGTAATAAAAATAAAATTATAATATAGTAAAAAAATAATAAAAAAATAATAATTTAAAGGGTGAGATTTTGTCTTCAAAATTAGTTTTCAAAGTATATGGATTAGGATGTGCTTCATGCAATAAATTATTTAAAGATTTAAACGACGCAATTGCAGATTTAAAAGAAAATGAATTAAAAGAGTATGAAACAGAAATTTTAAAAGTTGAAGATCCAAAAGAAATATTTAAAGACGTTTTAAACGTACCTGCTCTTTCAATAAACGACGAAATTATGTTTGAACAGGAAAAACCAAATAAAAATCAATTGATTGAATTACTTAAAGAATATTTGGCTACAGAAAATTAAAATAAATTAAAATAAATTAAAATAGCATAATATTTTACTTAAATTTTTAATTTTTTATTCTCTTTTATGTTTTTTTATCTTTTTTAGCATTACTGTTGAGTATTATATCAGATTTATTCAATTAATAAAGCACCATAACCAACTACGGAAGTATAGTCTTTGGATATGTCTCCGGAAGTCATGTAATTTAATAAATCAGCGTTTTTAGCACCTGACAATTTTAAAATGTGTAACATAGTAATTACTTGTCCAAAACCGCACATACTTATGTTATTATCCATTACTGTGTCATAAAGCGCTTTTTCATCTAGTTCTAAGATATTTTTGATTACTTTTGCATCTTTTTTTATGGTTGTTTCTTGTGGCTCGTAGTGTGAAAAATCAGTAGATGCAATCACGACAATATTTTTATTTAGTTTTTTTGCAACATTATGTATATAGTCGCCCATCTCAATATACTCTTCATATTCCATACCTTGGCAACATATTGGGACTATTTTAAACTGCGAAATACCCAACAATTCCAAATGTTTTAGGAAAGGTAATTGAACCTCTGTCGAATGCTCTTGTAGGTGTGCAATATCATCAAGTTCAAATAAACCGTGTGTTATTAGCTCACTTATGAAGTCCAAATCTGGCGTTATATTGCCCAATGGGGTTTCCCATATTTCATTGGAAATTGCTACCCTTGCACCCATACCCGTATGGTTAGGAGATAATATGACAATAGTTGTTTCGCCACTCAATCTCTTTGAAAGTTCATAATACGAATAGCTTGCAGTAATTCCCGAATATTCATAACCTGCGTGTGGACATATTAAACCGATTGAATTCTTTAAATTCTTTTCTGAATTAATTTTTAAAGGCAATTCACCTATCCCTAGGGGATTTGTATAAAAATACTCTATTATATTAATTAATTCATTGACATCTCCAGGATAAAAAATATCTTTTACGATCGGGGTTCTTGACATACCAACACCTTGTTTATAATTTTAAAAAATAAAATTAATGATTTTAATTTTAATTTGTGATTTTTAATTAGTAATTAGTATGTCTAAACAAATTAATAAAGATTTATATGAATGTTCCATTAAAAAAATAAAATTGTCTAGAAATTAGGATTCAAAAAATTTTAAATCACATATAAAGTATAAAATTTCTCCGTGTGCGCCATTTACTTTTGAAACCATTTTCTTTTTGTGTAATTGTCGTAATCTATTCGATAAGGAACTTGAACCATTGTAACTAGGGGAAAATTTATTTTTTATAGTTTTATATGGTACTGCTCCATTATTATCGGATATAAAAGCCAAAATTTCTTCTTGAGAAGCCATATTATCACATGCGGGGTCATTCATCATTTTAATTCTTGTTTTGTCTTTTTATTATTTTTTATTATTGTTTTATTATTGTTTTATTATTATTTTTTTATTTTATCTTAGTATTATTTTTTGTTTGAAGTACTAAGTGCATCTGCTTTGCTAACAATTTCATCGTTTGCACGGATTAATAAAAAACTACCGTAATCTTCGATTGAAATATATTCCTTAAAATATGCAGATACAGATTTTACAATTTTTAATGATTTTTTTGCCATTTGATTCATACTTTATCGCCAAATTAATTATTTTAATTAATTATTTTAGTTTAATTTTAAATTTTTTTATTATTTGATATATCACCTCAATAAATAAAATTAATAAATAATCATAATATAATAAACTATTTCATAATATAAATATTTTTTCAAAATTTTGAAATAAACTATATTGTAAGATAATAATAAAATGATAAAGTGGTGAAATAAAAAATAATGATAAAAAATAAGCATAGTAATGAAAAGTAATAATAAAATTAAAAAAATAAAAGTAAGGAGCTATAGAATTAGTAAGGCAATGGTAATCCTATTTCTTTTCTATGTGCTCTTTCCTTACCGTTGTTTTCCTTTTTAGAATTAGCTAATTTTTCAACTAATCCTAATCCTGGTTTCACATCGTCAATATTCTTTATTTCTATAACGCCAGCTTCTTCCATAGCTTTATAGAATGCTTCACCTTTTGCGGTTCTAATGAATATAGTGCTCCAACCGTCTGGGCTACCAACTGAACCTGTTGAGATATCTGCAAGTTCTGCAGTATAGTCCATACATACGTGGCATGCGTGTTGCTCGTATGGGTGTGTGTCTTTTAACTTAATAGTTTTTACATCGCCCCATTTTGAATATACCCAGAATTTACCTTTTCCGATATCGGTTTTTGCGACATCTTCCATTTTGATTCCACAGTGTTCTTCAATTATGGTTTTTAAACCATTGTATGGGAAGTTTTCCATACAGAAGATACCCATTACTAAAGCAATTTTATCAGGTACGTGTCTGTAACCTATAGGGTACTTTAGCATTTTTCTGATTGATTGCACTTGGCAAGGAGTACCTACGAATCCTACCTTATCGCAACCGTATTCTCTTACAGCACTTTTTAAGACTGATAAGTTTGGTGAAGTTGTATATTTTGTACCTGCTGCACTTAAAACTTCGTCAACAGTTGTAGCCACCTTAGGTATTGCACAGAAATCTTCACCTTTATCTGCGACAATTACCCCATCAAGTAATCCACTTTCTAAACCGTGTATGTAAGCTGCTGATACAATACCACCGTCTTGTGATTTTTTACGGATTTGATTATCAGTAGCTCTTGCGGATATAGCAAACTTGTATGAGCCGAATGGGTCCATCCAATCACCTCTGTTTTATAGTATTTCAACTTATTTTATTTTTTAATTTTGTATCCTATCTACATAATTGAAATAATTATTAATTAGGAAAAATTTAGTAATTATTTTGCTAATTACTCTATTTTTTCAATTAATTCAGGGAATCTTATTCTTGGACACTGTACGCTACAAGCACCGCATTTTATACAAATTTCTTTGTCAATTGCAGGTCTTCCGCACTCCATTGATACAGCTCTTGTTGGACAAGCTGCTGCACAGGCTCCACATCCCATACATAATGATTTGTTAATTACTTTAACGATTAAATCGCATCCGCAAGCTTCACTACCATATTTAGCGAGTTCCGCATATGGTTCTAAGTAATCCATATCTCCTTCGAGTGCAGCGGTTATAACAGCCACTATTGACTCAGGTGATGGTGGACATCCTGGTATTGCGAGGTCACATTTTACAACTTCAGTTAACGGAGCAAATGCGTCATGTACTGGTTTTGACATTTGTCCGCCTCTTGAAAATCTTGTAATGTTTCCACTTGCAGCACATGCGCCTAATGCCACAAGTATTTTAGCTTTTTCTCTACAAGCGAGTGCAGTTTCTAATGCGTGGTGGTCGCTTAAGCATACGCTACCTTCCAATAAGATAATATCTACATCATCAGGTACTTCCTTAACATCTGCTAAAGTTTGTGAATATACTAAGTCAATAGCACCTAATACATCCAATAACTTCTCATATGTGTCGGCAAGGGATACTAAGCATCCACAGCAACTGCTTAATTGTACGTGGGCAACTTTAACCATTGTATTTCCTCCCTCATCATTTTGATAAGTTATTAAGACAAATAACAATTTGGCCTTAATTTTTAATAAACGGTGAATTTAGCAAATTCATAATTGCTAAATTTAATAGTAATACAACATATTGTTAGAATAAATATGATAATTAATGTCAATATCATTTAATATCGATATCATCTTATTCTTAAATTTTAAATCAATTAGTCACGTTAATGATTAAAAATCCATAAATATTTTTATTAATCTCAATCAATAGTAATCAATTATTGATTAATCATAATAATTCAATTCCCATTATTTTTTTACTTAACTTTAATTATAGTATGGATGTATCTAATTCCCCCTTATGTCAGATAATATGATGTTTACAGCATCATCAACAGCATTTTCCACTTCTTCACACAATTCCAATACAACGTCAGGTTCTGAAACGTATTTTGCTTGACAACCGATAACTTTGTATTTTATGTTGTTTTCTGTGCAAATTCTGTTTAATGTGGTGGATAATGGCCAATCATGACTATCTACTTTAGTGTGTTCGGGATTAGGAAGGTTTTCCTTTGTAAGTATCTCAATAGTGCCAGGTTCAAGCCCATAATCAATAACATCTACAACAGTTATATTCTTAACTTTAGAACTTTCGTCAATTAAAGTAAGTACCTGTTGAGGTGCCCCCGCCCCAGCATCTACAAGTGCTATGTGTTCCTTTTCCTCATCAGTTAACAAATCTTGTAATTTTTCGATAACGTGAACACTAAATCCATCGTCAGCAAAAAGGATATTTCCACAAGCTAATATCAGAGTTTCTTTTAACAAATATGATGGGGTTAAGTCAAATTCTTGTTCATTGCTCATAATATACATCCTATATTAATTAATATTAGTAATATTTGTAATATTAATTATGTTGAATTAATTATGTTATTTATTAAATTTAAATAGCCTATTATGAATAAATCACATAGTACAGTTTATCTAATTAATTTTATTATATTATAAGTCCTTTCGGTTCCTTATAATACTTAAAATCTTCTTAAATCTACTACTTTTCTTGTCTGTTCATCTTTCACGATGATGTGCGTTGCACATGAAGCTCATATATCGTATGCTCTCATGATTACTTCCGCATATTTGTGGTGGTACCCTTCAATAGCCTTTTCAACTACTGGCATGTTCCATGTTGAAGCTGCGATGATTCTGTAGTTTTTAATTCTACCATCTGCGCCCACTTCTGCCATGTGTGTGTTTGTAGCTCTTGGAGCTTCGTGTACACCTACACCGAATCCATCTTTGTATTCTGGTGTAATTTTAGTAGCACCTTCAATGTTTAAGTCATCGAGTAATTGTAATGACCTTTCAACAGCACCTAAGTTTTCTAATGCTCTTGCAAGGTTAAGATCCATTACGCCACCGTCTGTTCTGAATGAACCAAATTTAACCATTCTTGCTCTTGGTCCGCCCTCTGCAGGACTTCCCAAGTATAATGGAATTTGATTTGTTGCGGTTTGAGCGATTTCTGGATAATTAGCATAATAATTTTGAGCGGTTAATTCAGAAATATCATCTAAATCTAATTTAGTTCTGTCACCGAATGTTGTATCGGTTGCAATGTATGGTAAATCGTGCTTTCCTAAATCAGGGATTCCGATTTCATCCAAATATCTTTCTGTCAACATTTCGATAATGTCGTACATTTGTCTTGCATCTTTTTGGTATTCTTTGCAAGCGTAGTATAATTTTGCCTTAGCTCTTTCGGAGATATTATTTCTCATACCACCAATTACTAAGTTAGGTGGGTGGATACCTTCTCCCCCAACGGTATCTACGATTAATTGACCCTCTTTTCTCATTTTTTGAATCAATTTAATACCGTCTATTCTTAAGGTATCTGCCTCTTCAGGTTTTAACAAATCATCCACAATTAACAAATGATGTAATGGGTGTGAATGCATTCTGTTGCCTAAACCTAAGAGTTCTCTTAATATTGTACCATCTTGCGGAATTTCCGCGCCGATAGCGTTTTCGATAGCTTCACATGATGCTATACCGTGTGTAGCCTGACATATTCCACATATTCTCATAACTGCAATAGGTCCAAATGCTGCAGGCTTTCCTTGAAGCATTGTTTCAAATCCTCTCACAGGAGTGGTATTTGGATAAAATGCTTTGGTTACAATTCCGTCATCGTCCACATTTAAAACGAGTTTGGCGTGCCCCTCATGTCTTGTTGTAGGAGCAATTGTTATAGGTTCTGCCACAATGGTCACCTCCGAGGTAATCTACATATAACGAATTATGTTTCTATTAGGTATTATATAAACTGATATCTCTTTAAAAATATAAATGGGGGTATTTAATTAATTAAATACCTAAGATTGTTAAAAATAAACTAATATCTCTTTAAATCATTTTATTAGTTAATAGATATTAAAAGAATTAAAAATATGGTAAATTATGGTCAAATAAATAATTGATATGTCGTATTTTAAAAATAAGTATCTATATCGTAATATATTTTTTACAAAATTTAAAAGTAATGTATCAAAAAAATGATTTGCAATTAATATTAATGAGTATAGTATTAATAATTTTAAATATGTAATACTTAAATAATACTTATTAAAAAAAGGTAATAAAAAGAGTAATTATAAGATAATTACAAGTAGATATATTGTTAATTATCTTGTTAATTACTTATAATTTCCAAGATATACCAAGTAATTCACTATATTTATCTAAAACTCTTGATATATATTCGTCTAAAGCTTTATCGCCATCTTCTTCAAATTTTTTAGCCCATTTTTCATTTTCAAAGTCTTTTGCGCCACAAGCTATTAATTCTTTTACCCTGTGACTTTCTATAACATGAGGATAGCCCACTTTTAAATCATAATTATAGATTTTTTCAAGTAATTTTAAACTAACTTCGTGCAAATTATTTGACAAATAGTAGTTAACTCCATTAAATTCATTTAATTCATTTAATTCGTCTGATTTTTCCATATCTATTTTTTCTTCATCTTTGAACACTTCTGCTAGTAATTCATCTAAAACTGGCAATATCCATTTTCTATGGAATCGGCAAATGCCTAAGTTTTCAAGAGTTATCTCTTCAGTTGCACCTTTAACACTTAAAGTAGCTAACTCTTCAGGCTCTAAAAATACCCCATTTTGATAATACGTAAGATATTTCCCCTGGATTAAATAAGGGATATAGTTACCTATTGCCCAATACATAGTTGGAGATATTTGCCCATTGTGTCCAAATGCCACATATACTGCAAAATCATTGAAATTTAAAGGTTCTTGACTTTCTATACAGTTTGATTTATATTTTCTGAACTTTTCAACTTTTGCGTTGCAATCTGAAGTATTTAATTCATGCAATCTTTCCTTATAAATTTCATTTAATTCTTTTCCGGCATATCTTGTATCTTTTCTCAATAATGGGATTAATTGCTCAATTTTCTCATAGTCTAGATTTTCTAAATTTATTTGCTTTGATTGAATTAATTCTTTGGTATTTTCATTTAAACCATAAACAATTAAATTTGCAAGAATTATTGCCTGCTCTGCATTGTGGTTTGAACATTTTAAGATATTTTCGTCAGTATCGTAATCTTCGACATCAAAATAAGGCATTTTGATACCCACTTCTTCAGGCTTTAAAAGTTCCACGTTTAAAAGTTCAAAAACCCATGCGCACAAGTTTCCGAACTCGATTGCATCCATTCCTAAACTATCTACGGCGTGAACCACTTTATCAACTGCGTATATGTCAAAAATACCTAAACAAGGACCATTAGCTTCATAAGGTTCATAATCTACGTGCATTCCTTTTCTATATTTTTTACAGGCTACAGGACAAGGTTCTCCACAATTTGTCCAATTTTTAGGTATTATAGATTCTTCGTCAAATTGAGCTACAAAATACTTCAAAATTTTGTCATGGAAATACAAACGGTCATCTTTTTCTATAAATGGAGTTCTCCAATTAAATATTGGCGTTAAATCCATTGCAGTTTTGTAATTATTTCCAAAAGTCCCACCTGTTTCAGTTTTTTTGCTGTACCGGTATTTTTCAGTATTTGAAAGTACTGCCTCGATATAAGGCTTATTGTGGCACGTTTCTACTATTTTTTTAAGTTTTAACTCTTTTTCAATATCTTTTTTATAGTTATCTCCGAAAAATACGACCCCTATGACATTGTGGCATTGGTATAATGCTGAACCGCAACCACCCCTTGCTGCCCAGTCTTCAGAACCTTCTACGATTATACCATTTTTTATAGTTTGAGAATATATCCCCGCCATATCTGTGGTTATTGCACTTGGCCCCACCATAAAAGCTCTAAAATTCTCATCAATCTGTTTATATTGATCTATTAAATAATCGTTTAATTCATAAACACTTTTAAACCTTCCCTGTTCAAATTCCTCAAGTTCTTTAAACTCTAAGCTAAAATTACCGTTTCCATTTAAAATTATTAGACTTGGTTTTTCACATCTTCCTTTAATTGCGATGTTGTCCAATCCAGTATTTTGGAGAGTATAGCCTGCTCCCCCCATTGCTGAAAAATGGAAACCTTTCCATAACGGTGATCTAAAGGAAAATATTAACCTATGACCCCCAATAATCGGCAATACACCTTTTCCAACACAAAATATATTTTTATCACTATATACGTCTTCTTTGTAAGTTTCATAATCATCATGGAGTTTCATACCCCAATCTAATGGTAAATATGTGCCTACTACTGTTTCGTAGGTTTTTGATGACGCATCGATTATTATATTTCTCATTGTATCCCCATTTATTTGTTTTCTGTGATTTCAGCATATGACATATAATATATATGATATAATATAGAATACGTAGTATAATTATATATCTTAATCATAGATTGAATTTAACCGAACAATTCTAAAAGTATTTTAAATAGTAACAGACAAAATACTTTAAATTACAAGATTATAGTATATTGATATTATTGGAAATCATATTTTAAAATATAAAAAAATTAAAATTGAATATAAGGGATATTATGCAAATTGAAATCGATAAAAAAGTTATAAAAGCCCTTTCTGCCCGTTCAAGAGTTAAAATATTGAAAAAATTAAATCAAAAAAGATATACGGTTACAGAATTGTCCAAAGCTCTTAATTTATCTAAATCAACTGTTCACGAACATTTATCGATTATGCTTGACGGAGGACTTGTTGAAAAGCATGACGATGGACATAAGTGGATATACTACGGAATGACTAGTAAAGGTAAACTCATATTGAATAGCCAGTTTGAAAAAACTATCGTATTATTCCCATTATCTGTCGTTGCCTTTGTAAGTGGGTTTTACAGCTTATTCATATATGGAAAAGGAACTATTGTTTCACCAATGATGGCAAGAACTACGGCAATTTCTTACGGGGAAGCGACCAAGGATTCCGCTAACCTTTTAATGGCTGAAAAAGCCACATCTGTTGCAGAAACTATGGTACATCATGACCCTGCAAATTTGATAATTGGGCTAATACTTTTGGGAATTGCATTTTTTATGATGAATCACATATACCAAACTTATAAAAATGCAAAAATTAATGAAAATCGCTATAGGATAGATTAATCAGCATATGTATAGCGTATGGTCAATAAATTACCTATTTTCTATTATTTATTTTATTATAGATTATATTAATTTTTATAGATTATATTAATTTAGTATACTTTATTATTTTACATTATTTTTCTATTTTTTATTATTTATTATAGATTATATTATTTTTTTGAATACTAAATTATATAAATAGTACTTTATCATATATTTTTTAAATGTAATTATATCTACGTAATTATGAATAAACCTGCAGTTAAAATAACTATTTAATATGTATCAAATTTGGTGAACAGATGGAAAAAATTGATAATATAGAATTAGATGAATTGGATAATAAAATGGATCACATATTAGCAGAATTTGTGGATATTTGTAGAAAACTATACGAAAGAAAATATGTAGTAGGCTCTGGGGGTAATGTAAGTATTAAAGTTGGAAATTTGGTATTTATAACACCTACAGGTCATATTTTAGGTTTTATGGAAAAAGAAAAGATATGTATTGTTGATATGGATGGCGACATTTTGAAAGGAAAACCTACCTCCGAATTAAATATGCACCTTGGAATTTACAAAAATCGAAAGGATGTAAACGCTATTGTCCATACTCATTGTATGTACTGTACTGCATTCTCAAATATGGATAAAAAAATAGACCTTATAACACCCGAAGGACAACTTTTTATTAGGAAAATTGATTATGTTGATTATTACCCTTGTGGAAGTATGGAATTAGCCAACGCTGTTTCTAAAAGCGAAGAAAGTGCAATTGTTTTAAAAAATCACGGATTGGTAACATTAGGCGATAATATTCTTGAAGCCTATTTAAAAACTGAAGTTGTAGAAGAACTTGCACAAATGAATTATATTATTCACAATATGAAAAAATAAACTTAAAAATGCGTTAAAATAAAAACAATTTACTTAAAAATAAAATAAAAAAATAAAAAAATAATAAAAATAAAAAATATCTATTTTAAATTTTGATTATTTTAATATATATTATTCCTCGTCTTCGTCAGTATCTAATTGAGATATGGTGGATAATTCACAATTTGGTCTTAGATTTATGAGTGAAACCTCCCCATCTTTCAAACCATATAATGAATCAAATGCACCGACGATTATAGGACCTAAAGCGAACCCTGCAATACCCAATGTTAAAGGTGCTATTAAGAAAGCCGCTAAAGTCATTACGGGGTGTACATTACCGCCAGATTTTACAACTTTTGGACGTATGTAAAAATCTAAGATAAAGGACAGGAATATTGTACCAAATAAATAAATTGCGAGTGCATACAATATATTACCTTGTATTAAATAATAGATTGCTAAAGGCATATAAACACCCCAACCACCTATTACAGGTAATAAAACACATATTCCGGTTAAAACCCCTAAAGCCAAAGCACTTGGAACACCCATTAGCTGATAACCAATAATTGCAATTACCATTGCAATTAAAGAGGTCAAAGCTGTGCCCGTAAACATATTTTTATAGAAATCATTTAATTTCTGGGCAAATATTCGAACGTGTGCTTGATAACACTCTGGAACGTGAACTAATGAAGCTCTGAGTAATTTGTGACCGTCTTTTAAGAAATAATAGGTCATAAATAAGATTATTAGCACTTTTATCATTACTAAAGGTATCATTGATAATTGACTTAATAATCCATTTAAAATTCCCTCTAAAAACTTAAATAAATCTGCAGAAATTGGCGCCCAATATTGAGTTAAATTTATGTCATATATTGATATTTTAGTAATCAAACTTGATATTGAAGCACTTAATTGTGTTACGTCTAAATTTAATAAATAATAAATTAACTGCTCTAATATGATTAGTATTGTTGCAATAACTGGAATGGTTAGCACTAAGATACTTAATATTGCAGATGTCGATTTTGAAAATCTTTTTTTGAATAAATCATATGCTGGCTTTGTTATATATGCGAAAGCTATTCCAAATGAGATTGCGTCTATAAATGGTAATAAAATATAAACCATGAGTATAAAACTAAATAAGCTTCCCAATTTTAGAATAAGATTAAAATCACTGTCTCTCATAATTTCCCACGCAAAATGTGTATTGTATATTTATGTATTGTCTATTGTGTTTTTTATTGTAAATTTTAGTTTTAAGTATAAATTATAGTTGTAGTTATAAAATATTCATTTTTATCATAAATTTAGATATATCATATCTATCTAAGAAATAGTATAAAAATAATTTGAAAAGTACAATGTCAATTTATATAATATTTGTATTTTATAATATAAATTAGAGTATAAAATTATAGTATAAAATTATATTTTAAATTATATTTTAAATTATAATATAGATTATAGAATATTATATAATAAGCATAAATATGAGTAAACCATATATAAAATAACTACATATAGTTATAAATAAATTTTATAAGACGTATAAACCATATCTAAATTTTAATTGGATTATATCCGTAAATAGATTTAAATACATAAATTTATCTAATTTAAACACGGTTGAGGTGACTATTTATGTTCACAGCTAAAGAAGTAAGCACAGAAGATAAAATTAAAAATATCACATACATGTTAAAAGAAATTATCGAAGATACCACCGTACCAAGAAATATAAGAGCTGCTGCAGATAATGCTAAAGAAGCTTTAAACAATGAAGAAAACGAGTTTATCGTAAGAAGTGCTACAGCAATACAATATTTAGACGATATTAGCGAAGACCCTAACATGCCAACACATACAAGAACCCAAATATGGGGAATCGTAAGTGAATTGGAAACAATTAAAAATGATTAATTTAAATTATAATTTCAATTTTAAATTATCAAACTAAAAAAATAAGTGATTTTGTCCTAATTTAGTTTAAACAATGAATAATTATCTTTTTTTAGTATTTTAAATTTTTAAAAAATAGTAAGAATTAATACATTTAATAATGTATTTTTATCTTTATTCGTATTTTATTTTTTATCCAATCTCTTTTTAGCTTTTTCAAACAACTCTTCAGGAGTTACTTTTTCTTCACCCATGTATGTGTATACAGTTATTGCGTGTTTAAAGTATTCTTCTTCAGGAGGTAAATCGCCTAAAAACATTCCTTTACAATTTTCAAGGAACCATGGGTCGTAGGTCAATTTTAATTCAGCAGAATTTTTGTTCTTTTTTCCGCCTTTGTTTTTTCCGATGAGTTGAATAGAATAAGGTCTTAATCTACAAATTATAGGTCTTACCTTATAAATTGTACATTTTCTATCTTCACCTAAAAATACACATTTTGTCTTTGAGGTTTTTAAGACTCCATTTTTTCCATTCCAACTTTTTAAATACTTTGAAACTACTTCTTCAAATGTTATTTTTAAAAAACCTGCAATATTTGCAATATCCTTCTTAGTTACAGAGGGGCTGTCACAACATCCTCCACAAAATCTGCAGGACCAGGATATGCCTTCTGTTTTATAGTTTGAGTTAGAATTAGGGTTTGAATTAGTCATGTTTACACTTCCATTTATGATAACTATCAAAATTAATATGCCATTTTAATATTTATATTTTTTAATAACTATTATTTTTAATAGCCATTATATTCAATAACTATTATTTTCAGTTTGAGTTTTTAAATTAAAAAATAAAATTGTAGTTTTAAATTAAAATAGAAAATAATTCAAAAAAGAAGAGAATTAATTTTTTATTTTATTGTATTTTTAGTTATTTTATTATTTTATTATTTTATTATTTTATTATTTTATTATTTTATTATTTTATTATTATTTTATATTATTGAATGTCAAAAACTAAAGGTATTAATTCATCCAATGTTTTAACAGGGATTACTTCGATACCCTCAATGTTAATGACGTCTTTGTAATTTGAGTAAGGTACAATTACTCTTTTAAACTGGTATTCTTTTGCAGCATTTATTTTTTCGTTTACTCCACCAATAGCTAACATATCGCCGTTTAAATCTAAACTTCCTGTTATACAGAAGTCTTGCTTTATAGGGATATTCAATAATGATGAAATAATGCTTAAACATACGGCAGCTGTTGCAGAGTCACCATCTATTTTTGAGTAAGACTGGCTAAATTGGATGTAGATTTCTTTTTCAGATAAATCTGTTCCGCCGTCTTTTCCTTTCAATGGTAAGGTACCATCTGAAACTAATTTCTTGGACAAAGCTGATGCTAATGTTATGCTGTGCTTTGCAATATCTCCCGTTATATTAAGAAGACTTGTTTTAGGGTTTTTGGCATTTAATACCTTTGTTATAATTCTTGTAACATCCCCTAATCCTTCACCGCCGAGAACTGCTAAACCGTGAATTACACCAACTGTAGGTTCACCATTAGGGTGTATATTCTTATATTCTTTGAAGTTTTCGAGGTAATCCATTGCAACTTGCTTTTGCATACTGTATATACCCGTGTCAAGAACTCTTTTAACATCCGATAACTCGATAGGTTTTTTATCTTTTAATTTACCTTCTGCTGCATTCAAATCAGATATTCTTGCTTTTAATTCAATTCTTAATTCATCTACACTTTTATTAGATTTTTTAGTAGATTTAGATGCTTTGCCCGTTATTTTATTAACTACATTCTTAAGTTTTCCAGCTTCCTTATCGCCCTGGCTTAATTGTTCAATTATTAAATCAGATTCGCCTACATTATCATCTAAATCAAGAGCCCCATTTTTAGTAAACTCTTTTAAACTTTCACTTAATTCCTTACCTGTAGCAATATCATTTGCCATTTTTATGATATTTGATAACCTTCTAAGTCTTAATGTAAGCTTATTTTTGGAACCAGACAACAATTGCGCTAATTTAACCAATTCACAGCAAGCTTCATAAGTCATAGGGTTTAAATTATTATTTTTAATTTCCTGAACTATAAATTGTAATAATTTATCCCTATTTTCTGTAGTGTTATCCATTTTATTCTTTAAAACTACTTTATAATCAATTCTATCCATTAAAGGAGCTCTTAAGTTTGAAACGTCATCCATGTTACCTGACATTATTAAGGTAAAGTCACATGGGATAGGGTTTGTTTCTACAGATGCACCACTTGAATTAGGATTTCTACCACTTATCGCGAGTTTTTTATCCTGAATTGCTGTCAATATGTAATCCTGAACATCCAAAGGCATTGTTTTAATTTCATCTACGTAAAGTATACCTTTGTGTGCTTCGTGAATAGCACCTAAAATTACCCTTTTATGTGGCGGGGTTCCAATTGGAGGTTTACCCCCTAAAGGACAGTGTTTTATATCCCCGAGTAATTTTGTAGTGTTGTAAGCACTTGCTCTAACTAATGGTCTTTTTGGGCATTCGTATAAAACCATAGGTTTTAAATCTGCAGGGCTTATTGAATTAGGCATTGATGCTTTTGTAGCTCCGAATATTGCAAGGAATAATATAATAAATGCAATTAAGGTGCCTACAATGGTTGTAGTTGCCACTATACCCAACATTTGAGTTTCAGGAACTCCTTTTAATAAAAATTGAGTCACCAAAATAAAACCGAGCATAATTAATACGAGTGTTAACATGCTAGGTGGCTGTCTCATAACTTTTGGTTTTTCTTCAGGCATGATTCTTTCGATAACGTTGCCTTCTAAAAGTTCAACCATTGGTTTTTCAGTGTTCTTTAAATTTGGTTTTGAAATTATGGTGTATGGAGTAAAATGTCCGGAATTTTCCAATAACTCACCAAATGCTTTAACCATCATAGATTTACCGACACCGGGGTCTCCTAAAAGTAACGCATGTCTTTTATTTTTAACTGCGTTCAATACGATTTCTACCGCTTCATCCTGTCCGATAACTTGATTTATTAAATTAGGTGATGGTTCAGGTAAATCATCTGTAGTAGTAAATTTGGTTGAAAACATTAATTCACCTTTATATTAAATTATTTTATAATTGTTATAAGTCTTAGTATGGATTATAAATTTAGTACGTATATTATAAATTATCATTTAATCTATATTTATATCATAATAATCATAATTAGATACATTATAAATATTTTTGTATTATATTCTGTCATGTATTTACGTTTTAAATTACTTTAATTCCATTTTCAAATATGTTATGAAATAATCTATATTACTTTATTATACTATATTAACTTTTATGAATATTTATTGTTTATTTCAACGTTAAAAGCAAATTCATAATTTTAAGAATTCATCGATTTTTAAAGCAAATTGTTTTGAAAATTCTTGCAATATACATTCTGATTCTTTCGATAAGGTAGTACCAAATTCTAATGAATAAGGTTCAAATCCAACTATTGAAATATCTGTATCAATATTTGATTTTATATACTTAATGAGTACGGATAATGGCAATGCGTGGGTAGAAAAACCTACTGTCGCTAGTTGATTTTCGTCGATTAAGTCAATTGTTCCGAACTCTTTGTGCATTAATGCAGCGTCCACGATTACTATTTTAGAAGGTTTTTCAGTTTTAATCAAATCTGTGAAGTTTTCAGGCACCACCCCAGAATCTAAAAGTACTAAATTGTCTTTGATTTTAAAAACTTCGATATAATCGGTTTCATTTTCAGCTTCATTTTCAGTTACATATTCGTTGTTATTATTAATAATTTCATCTTGTAAGTGCAATTTTCTAACATAGTATCTTCTTAAAAATCTTACTAACTCTACACCAAAACCATCATCGCCTTTTAAATCATTTCCTACGCCCATAATCATTAATTTATCGTTTTTAGCATCTTCAAATACTTTTGATATCAAGGATTGATATCTATTATACGTATCGTCACTTGGTGTAGCACATACAATATTATTGCCCAAATTTTTGTTGTTATTTTCATTAACTTCGATATTATTTTCTAAATTAAAATCCATAATTACACCAAAAAATACCCTATTCGCGGTTAACTATTTAATTAAGTATTTAGTAATATATACTATTATATAATATATATTATGAATTGATACAAAAACAATATTTAAAAATTAAATTTTCAAATTATATTTAACATATGATATTTAATATTTAATATTTTAAAAATTAAAATGGGGTACTATGGTAAAAGACGATATAATTATCAGAAATGCAAGTATTGAAGATATAGAACAAATTATGAATTTAGAAATTAATAGTTTCGACACCGGGATTAGGGAAGTAAAAAAAACCTACGCAGATAGGTTAAAAATCTTTGAAGATGGCTGTTTAGTAATTGAAGGAGAAAATAAAAACATAATAGGTTTTGTAACTTCTGAATTATGGGATAGTGTTAAAGAAAACAAGGATTATTATAAAAAATTTGATTTGAATCACGACGTAAGTAAAGTTCATACGGACGAAGGAAAAGAGCTTTATATCTCTTCAATAGCAATTTCTAAGGATTACCAACATAAAGGTTATGGAAATTTAATATTTAACGAATTGATCGATAAAATGATTTTAGAATACGGTATTGAAGCCGTTAGTTTAATAGTTTCGGAAAATTGGGCTAGTGCAAGAAAACTATATGCCCGTAATGGATTTAATGAAATTTACAGAATTGAAGAGTTTTTTAATTGCGACGATGGGAAATTTAGCGGAATAATTATGAAAAAAGAATTATAAAATAAAAATTTTATTTTTTTTATTAATTTATTTTTATTAATTTATTTTTATTAATTTATTTTTATTAATTTATTTTTATTAAGTTAGTATTTTATTTAGTAGTTTATTTCTTTCTATTTTGATATTTATTTTTTATTTTTTTATTTTCTACGCGGTAATCGCCTATCTTTACTATTCACGTATTCACTTTCCCCTGGTGGCAATATGCTAAATATATCTTCATCGATTAAGTCATAATCTTTGAAATCATTTAGTAATTGTTTTACTAAATTACTCTTCTTAAGTTTACCGGGTTTGATTAATTCGTATTTTTCAAATGAACTTTCAATTGTTTTTGAGGGAGCCGTTGTTACTCTTTTCTCACTATCATATTCGATTATTCCTACACCCAAATCTAAAGGAGCACTTCTAACAAAGTTTCTTTTACCCCTTATTACGAAAGCTCCTTTTTTAAGGAATTCTCCACTTTCTGCAGTCTTAGAAATTTGGTCAGGAGTTACCCAGTACACATCTGCACTACCCAATCCCAATTTCCAAGCTTTTGAATGAGAAACTGCGAATTTAGCTACTTCCAATAAAGTTTCTTCACTAGGTGTTTCTTCAGATGTATTTTTAATAACCGTAAATGGAGCTCCCTCCATTAACGTGTGGAATACTATATCGTTCTTTTCCAAGTATTTCTTAACAATTATTTCATTCGTTGTTGCATCCTTACCTGCAATAACTAAATAATTATCAATTATCGTCCATTTTAACTTTTCATACCATTTTAATACTCTTCTTTCTTTTTTCTTAATGTTTTGTTGTTTTTGCTTTAAAAGTTCAGCGTCAAGTTCGGTTTGTTGTTTTATCTTAGCCAATTTCTTTTGAGATATTTCCAAAGCTGTAATTACACCGGCTACTTTATTTTTAAACTTCTTAGCCTTTGTATAATAGTCGTCTGCATTTTCAAAAGCAGATTTTCTTATGTCTATTGCCACATTTCCTTTTAAAGTACCCAAATCTCCACCATATTCAGCTATTAACTTTAAATTTAATTCAGCGTTCTTTTCGTTGATACTTTCAACTTTACCGAGTATTGGATTATCTTTATTTTCAGAAATGATTTTCTTAATTTGCTTCCATTCCATTTTTTCACGGGCTGAACGGATTGTATTTATTATTTCATCAATTTCTGAGAAATTTGCATATATTAAATCACCTTTTTCGTGATTTTTAGCAGATTGCTTTTCGTATTTAGCTTTTGTTTCAATTTGGCTATTTACAATTCTTTCTTGCTTTTTTATAAGCTTGTCAAGTTTTGTTTCTTCTTTTTTAATATCTTTTTGAAGTATAAATTGGGAAAAATACTCATCTAATGCAGTTAAATAACTAGTATAGTATTTTTTATGGACTTTTATGTTATTTTCTACTTTTAATTTGACTAAATTAGGTAAATTACTTTCTTCATACCTAATTAATTCTATTGGGCTAACATCGATTATTTTTTTAGAAATTGCTTTTTCTTCTTCTTTTTCGTTATTTTCTTCTTTATTTTCTTCTTCCTTTTTCCCGTTTTCTTTTTCAATTTTTTCTTCGGCAATTATCGTATAAGGTTTAGAATCAATTAGTAAATTAAAAAATTCTTTTATTCCTCCATAAAGTTGCTCTGATTGCTCTTCGTTTGGATTTTTCAAATTTTTATCCATATTTGCTATTTTACAAATTTCTTCGGCATAAACTCCTGCTAATCCAAAAAGCCTTGAAATAATTCTCACAATTTCCAAATCTACAAATTCTTCTTTCTTTAATTCTTCTTTAAAGATTTTCTTAGTAACTTCATACTCTAAATTAGCAGGTTCTAAATCCCTTTGAGTTGGGAACTTGTATTCTTCCTTAGGTATTAATTTACGGTCACTAAAACGTTCTGTACGTAACGGCATTACGATTTTATTGTCGCTATCTAATAAAATTACATTTCCGTCTTTAAATAGCTCTATAATCAACATATACTTTAATTCATTCCATTCAAAAGTTATTTTTACAATTCTGTCAAAATTATGTTGTTCGATTTTGGTAATTTTTATATTTCTTAAATTTTTTCTCAACAGCATGACAAAAGAATGGGGATTCTTTGGTTTTTGACGGTCATATTCGGTTTTAGTGATATATTTGTATTTTCCGATACCGATTATTATTTCTTGGGTGCCCATCTCGGTATTATGGACTTTTAAAATTAATTCTCTACCATCTTGGTTATTTACCAAAAAAGCTTTGTCAAATTTGGCATTGATTAAGCTTTGAAGCTCTTTAACGGCTACACTTATATCAATATTTGTCATTTCTTTTTTTTCGGTCTTTAAATGATTTAATAAATCTGAATTATTTTGCATTGTAACACCTACGATATTCGATAATTTGATTTTTATAGGATGAAAATCTATAATATCGATAATAATTATATATTATAAATATATAAACATATAAACTTGTACTCAAAAATTCACGATAAACTAATTTTAATTCATTACAATTTATTAAAATTGATTCTAATAAAAATAATTACTCATTGAGGGAAATTATGTCAAACGAGATTGAAAACAAACTTATAGAAATTTTAAACGAAAAAGTAAAAAATTTAACTGGCGAAGAAATCGAAATAAGATTAGATGAGCCACCTTCCATAAATATGGGCGATTATTCCACAAATATTTGTTTTAGATTGGCTAAACCACTTAGAAAAGCTCCTAAAATGATTGCAGAAGATATCGTAACCCAATTAATTAATGAAAATGACTTAAAAGCTTTAAAAATAGAAAAAATAGAAGCTTTAAACGGATACATAAATTTCTTTGTAGACTACAACGAGTTTTCAAAAGATATATTATCCACCATTGAAGATAAAAAAGAGTCTTTTGGTAAATTAGATAACAAAAATGAAAAAGTTATCCTTGAACACACCTCTGCAAACCCTAACGGTCCTTTCCACATTGGTCACGGTCGAAACATGGTTATAGGAGACAGTTTAAAGAGAATCTTAATAAACGCAGGTTATGAAGTTGAAACTCAGTATTATGTAAATGATATGGGTAGACAAGAAGCTATTGTAGTTTATGGACTTGATAAATTTCAATTAGACGAAAAAAAGAAGCAAGACCACGGAATAGGTGAGGTTTACGTTGAAACTAACAAGTTGTTAAACGAAAATGAAGATTTAAATCAAGAAATCCTTGATTTAATGAGAAACTACGAAAGTGATTGCGAAATCTTCGAAAAAGAAGGTAAAGAATCCGAAATAATGGGCAAATTTGAAAAAGCTGTAAATTATACCCTTGACGGATTTAAAGAAACTTTAGGAAATTTGAACATTTACCACGATAAATTCGTATGGGAAAGTAGTTTTGTTAAAAATGGCGACGTAAAAAGCTTAATAGCTCGTTTAAAAGAAACTGGAAAAGTAGTTAAAGACGAAGTTTACAGATTGGATTTATCAGACTATGGAATCGAGAAAAAAATGGTTCTTGCAAGATTAAACGGTACAAGTTTGTATTCTACAAGAGATATAGCGTATCACATCGCTAAAATGGAAAATTGCGATAAAGCGGTTAACTTACTCGGTGCAGACCACAAATTAACTGCTATTATGGTAAATAAAACATTACACTTATTAGGCTACAATGAAGCAGATATTGTGTTTTATGAGTTTATTTCATTACCGGAAGGTTCTATGAGCACCCGAAGAGGTACATTCATCAGTATGGATGAATTACTCGAAGAAGCAAAAGTTAGAGCTAAAGATGAAATTATTAAAAGAAATGTGGCTACTGATGAAGCTGAAATCGAAGAAATAGCTAATAAAATAGCAGTAGGTGCAGTGCGATACAACATTGTTAGAATTTCACCTGAAAAACCTATGATATTCAGATGGGACGAAGCTCTTGACTTTGAAAAAGTAGGTTGCCCAGTAATACAGTACGCTCATGCTAGATGCTGTAGAATACTTGAAAATGTTTCAGAATTGGGTAATTTAAGTAATTTAAGTAATTTAAATGAGTTAGACGCTGAATTTGACTATGAAATGAATGACAGCGAGAAAGTTCTCGTAAGAATGATATCAAAACTTCCTGAAATCATTGAAAAATCCGCAGAAGTTAGAAAACCTCAAATATTGGCTAATTACGTTCTTGAAGTTGCGCAATCATTTAACAAATTCTACGGAAATTGTCCAATCTTAAAAGAATCAGACAATATTAAAATTCCAAGAATTAAAATTGCTAATGCGACTAAAACAGTGCTTGAAAATTCATTAGACCTCTTAGGTATTGAAGTTCCAGGTAAAATGTAATTTAAAAGGATATTATTGAATTAAAATTGCATACATTCGGCATTTGAAAAAAAGTAATAAAAAAAATAAGTTATTATTTATAATTTATTTACTCTTTTTAATTCCTTAACATTTTACTTTTTTAACTTTTTAATTTATTTTATTTATATTATTTATTTTATATTATTTTAATTTATTATTTTATTTGGATAAAATTCCAAGGCATCTCTTCAGTATCATATTCACAAAGATAAATGTCTTTATCTACGGCTTTTATTAGTTCATTTGGATTTTTTACAGATTTTAAGACTTCCGAAATCTCAAAATCGCCCCTACATAAAATTGTCTGAGCAATCATAGAATTAAAATTCTCATAGTCGACACTGACTTTATACTTTTTAAGCTCTTTTTCAATTGTCTTTATTTTCTTTTTACTATTCAAGTCAAAAGCATGACTTTCAAATGGAGTATGAGGCTTAGGTATCATTGGGTTAATACTTACATCTACTTTACGGACTTTTTCCTTAATTTCCTTTGTTAATGAAATTATTTCGTTAATATCTTCCTGCGTCTCACCTTTAAAACCAACCATATAGTATAATTTTACAGTGTTTATGCCGAACTCTTTTGAAATATCTACTGCATTTAATATATTTTCTTTTGAAACATCTTTGTAAATATTATCCCGCATACGCTGACTTCCAGCTTCAGGGGCAATTGTAAGGGTTTTTAATTCCAATATCCCAAGTAATTCCTCAGTAAGAGTATCTGCCCTAAGAGAAGATGGCGAAATTTTAACATCTTTTTCTTTTATATACTGGCATAATTCCAAAACGTGTTTGTAATCACTCACTGATGGTGCTATAAGTGCTACTTTGTCGGCATCAGTGTGTTTTAAGCCTTCATCTACAATATATTTTAAATCTTCAAGTTTCCTATACCTTGGAGGATAATATATACACTTAGCCATGCAAAATTTACATCTTCTTGGGCAACCCCTCCCTATTTCAAGTAGAAAAGCTTTTCCGTACGCTCCTTCTTCATGTGTAATCTGTTCTATCGGATAATCTTCCAAACCCAATTTTTTAGGATAAATTCTTTTTATACTATTTTCTTTCTTAATTTTCTCGATTACTTTTAATAATTCACTGTAATAAATTTCTTCCCGTGTTTCTTCGTCGTAATTTGAAAGTTCTATGTTTGAAAGTCCCGATGTTTCAAAAATATCTAAGATATCTGATGAAATTAATATGCCCGACTTTTGTTCTTTTGAATAATATTTATCCCTTAAATCATCATCATGTGCCGTTATAATATCATACATTACATCGCTACCTTCAATTTCCCCTATTACAAAATAGTCGAAGAAATTTATGAGCGGTAATGGATTAGCAATTGCACAAGGACCTCCTGCTATAAATTTAGCATTTGGATTGGTTTTTTTTAATTCACTAACCATTTTGATGACATTGAAGTAGTCATTTTCGTATTGAAGTGTTATGATAATTGCGTCGGAATTTTTTATATTACTGTAATTTTCTATGAAATACACTCCAGCGTGGATATTTTTGTATTTACTTAGATTTTCGTTCAAAACGTGTGTGGCAAGGCAAGCTATACCGCCTTTAAATTTATTGGGGTATATTATTCCGACATTATAGTTAAAATTTTGCATATTATCCCTTTTAAGTGAAGTCCAATGTAGTGTTATTTTACCCATTATTTTTTAGGTAATTTTTTATTTTATTTTTTTATTCTTTTATTTTTTTATTCTTTTATTTTTTTATATTTTATTATTCTATTTTATTATTCTATTTTATTATTCTATTTTATTTTCGTTATCGGTTTGTTGCATCTAATTGTATTAATTAGTTTAATTATTTATATAATAATTGCATAGTAAAAATACTGAAAATATATTGAAATATATTAAAGATATTAAAGATATTAAAAAATTATTGAAAAGTATAATACGAATATGATTAACAAGGAATAATAAAATAACTTAAATGATTTATATGGATAACGAAACACAATATAAAAAGGATAAACTAGATGAAATAGGCCGAATAGATAAACTATCTACGGAATTAAAATTTGCCAAAAAAACAAAAGAATTAGAAGAATTTGGGGCAATTCCATATAATAAATATGCAGAATGCGAGCTATGTATTCACAGCAGTGAAACAAGACCTATGTATGAGTATAAAGGTAAAAAATTCTGCATAGAATGTATAAACGCATTAAGATTTCCTCGAAACTTTGAAAAAATGAGTGAGGAATTATTTAATCATTTGAAAGTCCAAAAACAAAAGAATAATAAATATGACTGTATTTTAGGGTTTTCTGGGGGTAAAGATAGCGTAGTAGCACTATATTTATTGGTAAATGATTTAAAATTAAAACCTTTATGTGTAACTGTTGATAATGGATATATGGCCGATGAAGCTATGGAAAATTGCAAAAACATTGCAAAACACTTTAAAGTTGATTGGCTTGTACTAAATAGGGATTATACAACATTTTTTAATAAAATGATAGAAAGGGGAGAATCTCCGTGTAGAATATGCTCCGATATGAATATGCACGAGTTATGGCACTTTGCAAGACAAACTAACATTACTACGATAGTAACAGGTCACGAATTGCCTTTTGGCACTACTGCATTAAGAAATATGAAAAAAGACATAACTTTAGTAAGACTCTTAGTTGGTTATAAGTTATCTGAAAAAGAGAGATACGAGATATTAAACAAATTACCATGGACTAAACCTAATTTGGCGGGATATACTACAAATTGTTTGGTATTGGGATACGCATTACAAGAATTCCATAAAAGACGCCATATTAGTTTTGAATACGATAGGGTTTCTGCAATGATACGCTATGGTTTAATGACAAAAGAAGAAGCACTTTCTTCATTAGAATGTCCAGAAGTCCCAATAGCAGTGCTTAAGGAACTTAAAAATAGAGGATTAAACGTAAAAATGGAAAAAATGGAAAAAGAGTAGTAAAATATAACTAGGATGATTTTATGATAAAGAGTGTAACTTACAAAATGGGCTTTGATTCTTCAAAAATCATAGTAGATAGCTTAAAAGTTGATGATGTTAACGCAGGATTGGTAATAAAAACTAATTTTGAGGAATTTGAAACTAATAAAAATAATAAAAATAATAAAAATACTGGTAAATTGGTATTTTCTGTTGAAACTAACTCCATGGGTTCTTTAAAAAATATAATTGACGATTTTTTTGTAAACTTTGAAATGGCAGAAAAAATTCAGGAAATTCAAGAGAACAATGATAAAATTAAAAAATAGGGATAAGAATAATTATATTAAAATAAGTCTAACTTCTAATTATTAATTATCACTTATTATTAATATGAAATTAAAAAAACTAACAAGTATAATTGAGCGGATTTAATATGAAATTTAATTTTGAATCAATCAAAATATTTTTAAAAACATTTATTGAGGAATTTGATAAAAGATATGTCGTAAGGGGACTTATAGACGGCTCCTTATCCACGTTGGGTGTAGTAATCGGTGCAAGCACAGGTTCTGCTTCAATTATAATAGCTGCAGGTATTGGTGGAGGTATTGCAAACGGTATTTCAAATATATTGGGTGCATTAACTGCAGAAAGGGCAATGATAGAAGAAGAAAGAAGTTATAAAGAAAAAAATTTACTAATGGAAGAAGGTTACTTAAAAAAGACTAGCGAATATAAAGTTAAATTAGAAAAAAGTGCTTATTGCGGTATTTATGATGGTATAAGTACGATAATAGGCTCCGTAATTCCTGTAGTTCCATTCTTTATAGCCCCTCCTGCTGAAGCGATAATTTTGGCAATTATATTAACCTTGATAATATTATTCATATTGGGAATTTACATAGGCAGACTTTCGCGTGAAAACCTTATGGTAGCAGGTTTAAAAATGGTAGCAGGTGGTGTTATCGTTGCCATTATTTCAAAAATTGTAGAAGGTTCCTTTTAAGGCAATAAGGTGAAATTTTGGATATTAAAATACTATTAGAGGATTTGAAAGATAAAAGTTTTGAGGTAAGCATTTATGACTTTATAAATGCTAAAATAGAGCTTGAAAAAGAACTCAAATACTTGCCTGAAGAATATAGGCAATGTTATATCGATGATTTCTTTACATACTTCCCAAAAATAATTAAAGAGATTAAGGCTCTGAATTTAGAAAAGTTAGAAACTTTTGAAATACAAGAAGAAGACTTGGAAAGATTAATAGATAGACTAGAAGTTTTATCGAGTAAAAAAAATAAATCTTACAAGATATTTAGAATTGTGATACCATATTTAGTTTTCTTTGCTAAAAAACCTCTTCACGCATTAACAACTAGATTTCCCGGTAAAAAATCAATAGTATCTAAAAACGGAGTCTACTACTGCCCTATAAAAGAAGCGCAAAATAATGACTTATCAATATGTGAATTTTGCATATGTAAAGATATTAAAGAATTGGAAAAAAGTTAAAAAGAGTAAATAAATTAAATAATAACTTATTTTTTTATTCTTATTACTAATTTATTTATTGTTATTTTATTAATGTTATTATTTTATTTTCCATTTATTTATTTTATTATTTTTAAGATTATATTATTTTCAATATTGTTTATAGTTTATTTTCTATTATTGTCCGTATATTGCAAATTTAATGATGAATAATAATGCCAATATATAAACTAATGGGTGTACTTCCCTGTATCTTCCAGAAAATACTTTTATTATAGGGTATGATATGAAACCTAATGCAAGACCGTTTGCAATACTGTAAGTGAATGGAATACCTACGATTGTAATAAATGCAGGTAATGCTTCGGTTATATCTTCTAAATCTATGCTTTTAATTGCCAATATCATTAAAGAACCAACAAATATCAAAGCTGGTGCTGTAGCGTATGCAGGGATTGATGAAACTAATGGGAAGAAGAATGTTGACAATAAGAATAATAAAGCAACTATAACTGCGGTAAATCCTGTTCTACCACCTACTCCAATACCTGAAGCTGATTCCACGTAGGAAGTAACTGTTGAAGTACCTAACATAGCACCTAAAACAGTACCTAATGAATCTGCCATTAAAGCTCTGTCTACTCTTGGTAATTTACCTTCTTTATCCAAATAACCAGCTTGTGAGCTTAATGCGTTTAAAGTACCAATTGTATCGAATAAATCCACAAATAAGAATGCAAAGATAATTGAAACAAAGCCCATGTTTAAAGCGCCTAATATGTCCATTTGTAAAAATGTAGGTATCATGGATGGAGGCATTGAAACAATTCCTGAAGGGTATGGCGATACACCCAATAACATTCCTAAAAAGGCAGTTATCAAAATACCGAATAAAATTGCCCCTTTAATTCTTTTTGCGGTTAATATACCAATAGATACCAAACCCAATAGCGCTAGAATAACACTTGGACTTTTAATATTTCCTAAACCCACTAACGTAGCTGGATCATCTACGATGATTCCTGCGCCAGTTAGTCCGATAACAGTAATAAAAAGACCGATACCTACTGCAGTACCATACTTTAAAGAATTTGGTATGGCGTTAAAAATCCAAGACCTAACTTTTGCCAACGTAAGAAGAATAAAAACAAAACCAGAAATAAAAACAGCGCCTAATGCAACTTGCCAATCAACGCCCATTCCTAAACATACGGAATAAGTAAAATAAGGTACTAAACCAACACCCGGAGCTAAAGCAAACGGATATTTTGCCACAACACCCATAGCAAGTGTTGAGATTGCTGCTGCGATACATGTAGCAACCAATACTGCACCATAATCCATACCTGTTAAACTCAACATTCCTGGACATACTGCGATAATGTAACCCATTGTCATAAATGTGGTTAAACCAGCCATGATTTCAGTTTTATAGTTAGTATCGTACTTCTCAAATTCAAAATAATTCGCAATGCTTTTTAACATACGTTATTTCCTCCTTTAGATATTTTTTGTTCAATGTAAATACATATTAAAGTTTATAAGTAATATAATATAAATATTACGAAGATAAATTTAAATATATTATTTTATTAATTTTAATAAATCACGGATAAAATAATAAAATAATAAAATAATAATAATAAAATAGTAATAAAATAGAGTAAAATTTAAAAAGTAAATGAATATAATTATAAATTAATGTATTTAGATTGTATTAAAATTATTCCTTAATACTGCCGTTTATGGCAATGACTATTTTATTTATTTCAACGTCTAGACCTTTTAAAGCATTTTTAACAAGCGAATACATCGCACTGCAACAAGGTACTTCCATGATTGCCACAGTCACTTTTTTAATATTATTCTTTTCGACCATTGCCCTTATTTTTCTTTCATAATCATCTATTTCATCCAATTTAGGGCATCCTATAGCCAGTATCTTTCCATCTAACAATTTATTATGGAAATCTGCATATGCAAATGGTACACAATCCGCTGCTATCAAAAGATGTGCATCTTTCAAATACGGTGCATTTTCAGACAATAAATGTAATTGAACTGGCCAATTTGCTAATTTTGGCTCTATGTTACATTCGCAAGAACTTCCGGCTTCTGTTTTATCAGTTCTTCTATGACTTAAAGATTCTGCTCTTTTTGTTCTGTCTAAGCTCATAGGTGCCGAACTTGGGCAAGAACATCCTTTTCCATGACCATGACCCCCTTCTGATGTTGCATGCTCACAAGCATTTGTTCCATCACCACATATTATGGTTAAAGCATCTACGGGACATACATCTAAACAGTTTCCTAAACCGTCGCAGTTGACTTTTTTATCTTGGTCTACTTTTACTTTCCCAGTTTCCTCATCTGGTATCAATATACTTTCTTCGCAAATATTTACGCACAATCCGCATTCTTTATATCCTAAGCATTTATCTTGATCCACTATTATTTCAATCAAAGTACCACCTCAGAAATCAGTTATTGGATTATTAATTCACATATCTTAATATTAAAATAGAGGTTTAATACAATTTTGGTTATTAAAATAATGTATTTTAAAAATGGTATATTTCGATATTCTGAAAATAGCTAAAAAAATAAATAATAACATGATTTGAAATAAGTTAATATAATTTAAAAATTTAAAATTAAACGAAAAAACTTTTAGCTTCTAGAATTTAATTTTAAATCTTGCATATAATTATAGAATGAATATTCTGGCGATACTAAATACCAAGCCTTTTCGCTATCTTCATTATATAATATTGCCATGAATTCTAAGGTTTCATTATCTATACTATGTCTAAACATTATGAAAGGTTTCTTTTCTTCTTGTATTATATGTCTAAAATCTTTTAAAAGTCCGTATAATTTACTAAAATATGATGTATCCTCACAATTTGCACATAATTTTGCATAACTATTATTTGAAAGATATACGGGTAATATGACGCCCCTTCTTTTTGCATATTTTGAGACGTCTACAATTCCTTTGGATAACATTTGATTTCTCAAAGCGGTTTCCTCATCTAAATCCTCAGTAGCATATTGGGAATTAGATACGTCCAAATCACTTTCGACGCTAACTTTATCTTTTTTGATACTTTTACTCATATTCCCCCCAGAATATTGGTTCAAATTGAAAATTGAACAAAGTATATTTGACATAATTTTACAAAATCAAAACTTTAGTTAAATTTAGTTAAATATTCCGAATTAATATTATTTAATTGATTAATTGATTAACTAATTAATTGTTTGATTATTTGCAAATATAATTATATATTATGGATATTTTTGAATTGTAAAATTAGTATATCTTTATATGGGTCTAATTATTTTTATTACTTGTCATTTTTTTAACGGATGTTATTAAAATTTTTAATAGTTCAAATGTTGAATTAAATAAAAGATAGATACATAAATGGAAAAAAATAAAATTATATATTGTAAGGAGGGGAAATAATGAATCTAAAAATTTATCATATAATAGGATTATTGCTATTACTAGCAAGTTCGGGAATTGTTTTTGCCGAAAATTCAAATTATAATCTTGGAAATAAAGATTTGAGTACGGTAAAAAAGGAATTGGGCGAATACCATATGTGGGGGCCTATGATGAATCAAGGTCAATATTGTAATTGTCTAGAGTATGATTATTCAAATATGAATGAACTTTGTCCTTATGATGGAAATATATCACAATATGGCAATATGAAAATGATACGTCAGGAATTAGCAAAAGATGAAGTTTACATAGTAAGATTACCTGAAAATCCATCTACGGGCTATCAATGGCATTATTCAACCGATACAAATGAGGCAGGCTTTATAACTGATAAGGGTTATCATATGTATCAAAAATCTGAAGAAGGATTGGTAGGTAGTGGAGGATATCATGAATATTACATTAAAAGTCAAGTTCCTTCGGAGCCTTATGCAATGTTTTACAAAGCTAGAATGGGTCAAGAAGGAATTGAAGAACCAGTTGAAATGATAGGATATCATTTTACCATTTTAGATGAAGATAGACCTATTTTAAAAGAAATAGGAGTTTCAGAAGTAATAAATCCAAGTTTTATGTCTAAAAGTGGTATGGGTTATAAATGGGTTGCAGAGATAGAAGGGGATGCGGTAAATATAGAATATGTTGAATACGACGATAATCAAGGTTATAATTTAGGTCCCGTAAATACCTGGTATATAAAAGGTGCTAAACCAGGCTTATCAAAAGTTAGATTTACATACTGGGATGAAAGCAATTCAAAGGCTTTAATGACAAGGGAATACATAATTTCAGTGAATGAAACTGTAAATCGATACATACCACAAGGATATACGCAATACGTTATGTTGAACGAAAATCCATCAACGGGATTTTTTTGGAAATATAACTATAATTATCAAAATTGCACAGGATTACAAAATTATTCACAATATCGGAAAGGCTTAATGATAGACGGAAAGGGATTTATGACCTATAATAGGGACCCTATGATAGTAGGTCCAAGTCCAGGTATGGAAATTTGGGAATTAAGTGGTACCATGCCTTGTTACGTTGATGCACAATTTAAATTATATGCTCCAAGTGGGGATGTTGTTCAATGTAATGATTATGGATGTTTGATAATTCCAGATTCCGAATACGTTGAGAAAATGGTTAAATTGGGCGATGTGGTAGAAATATCACTCAATGAAAATCCTACGACAGGTTATGAATGGCAATATGTTAAAGATAACAAATTAGAATTGCTAAGTGAAGAATATATTCCAAATAAAAATATATTGGGAGTTGTAGGGCAGGGTGGAAGCCATGTCTGGAAATTTAAAGCTGTAAGGGAAGGAATTTCTACACTTAAATTTATGAATGGTAGATCTTTTGAAAATACGTCTGTTAGAAATGTATTCTACGAAATAAAAATAATTGGGGAAAGTTATGACGTAGAACTTGAATCAGAGGGTTCAAATACGGTTAACATGATTGTACCAAAAGATAAAACATTTGATATAAAATTATACGATGGAGATAGAGATAAAACCTGGAAGTTAAATCCTTACTACATGGGTGTAAGGGTAGTAGATGAAGATTACATACCTGATACAACGTCTGCAAATGGAATAATACCGATAGAGGATAAAGGATACAATACATGGATTTTGAAAGCAACTAGGTCGGAAGATGTGCCTATAGTCTTCGAATATACAAATGCAAGTGGTTACGTATTCAAAACTATGGTTTATAACTTAACGATTATGCCAAGCTATACCACGTCATACAAGGGGATTATAGTAGGTCAGGACTTCATTTTGGAATTGCCTGAAAATCCAACTACGGGCTATACTTGGTACTACTTTATCGATGATGAAAACGTCGTTAGAGTAACTGAAGAAAAATATGTTCCAAATGACATCCAACTTATAGGTAGCGGAGGAACCAAATTCTGGATATTTGAAGGGGTAGGAAGAGGTTCTACGACAATTAAATTTGAATATAAAAGAAGTTGGGGGGAAGAACCAATTTTAGAATATTTATTGACGGTTTACGTTAATTAAATAAAAAATAAAAATAAAATAAAAATAAAATAATAATAAAATAATAATAAAGTAATACTAAAAAATAATAATAAAAAATAAAAAATAAAGTAATACTAAGAATAAATGCTAAATTCTTACATTCATACTCTTTTTTTCATTTTTTCATTTTATTGAATTACGATATATAATTTTATGTATAATTTTTTATATGCACTTTATTATTGGGAAGAGTAATAATAAAATAATATATAGTAGGAAAAGATACTAGTTTAAAAATAGTAAATTAGTAAATTAATAAATTAGTAAATTGAAAATAACCTAAAATAATTTATATTTTATAATTATGGTGTAAATATGTTATATGTTATAGGAACAGGTCCGGGAAACAATCAATATATCACAAAAGAAGCTGATGAAGTATTAAAAAGCGTAGATTCGATAGTATGTTATTTAGGCTATAAAGAATTTGTAGAATCGTACGATAAACCCATACACAGTACAGGTATGACTAGAGAAATAGATAGAGTCAAATTTGCATTGGAAAAATCCAAAAGTGAAAATGTAGCTCTTGTTTCGAGTGGTGATGCTACCATATACGGTATGGCATCATTAGCTTATGAGTTAAACAAAGAATATGACTACGGCGTAGAAATTAAAACAGTTGCGGGGTTATCTTCTGCAAATATGTGTTCTTCAATTTTAGGAGCTCCTTTAAACCACGATTTTGTTACCATTAGCTTAAGTGACTTATTAACTCCTTTTGAAATCATTATGAAAAGAATTCTTTGTGCTTTAGAAGGAGACTTTGTTATTTCGCTATACAACCCACTTAGTACGAAACGTAAAGATCCATTTTTACAAACTATGGACTTTGTAAAGTCATACTCTCAAGACAGAGACGTTAACTATATTATTGGTATTGTAAAAAATGCAGGTCGAGATACCGAAGAATTTAGAATAACCACCATTAATGAACTAATGGATAATTTAGAAGAGTATATGGAATATATCGATATGAAAACTACTCTTATTATCGGAAATACCAACACAAAAGTAATCGATGGAAAAATGATAACTCCTAGAGGTTACTTTAAAAAATATATTGATAATGAATAAGTAGATGACCTAATAATATAATATATAATATTACATTATTATATTAACACCATTTTAACTTATTTTGATAATTATTCGCTTTTTTAAGTTAATTTTATTAAATTAAAGATTATTTTAAAATAATATAAGTATATAAATGATAAAAATATAGTAGATAATACTTTTAAAAAAATAGTATTATTAAATATAATACCAATAATAAATGGATTTATGGTGAAAAAATGCACGGGGACATATATTTAATTGAATTGGAATCTATGAAAAATAGCCCGATACATAATATAGACCCTCGCGTAAAATTAATATCCATACTTTTTATAATACTTTGCAGTTCCTTATTCAATAATTTAACCATGATGGCCTTTTTTGAGGTTTATTTAATCATAAGTCTTTTATTATCAAATTTATCTTTGAAAATGACGATTTTAAGAATATTAATGATATTACCATTTGGAATTTTCATAGTATTATTTCAACCGTTTATTCGTGGTGAAACGGTCATATATTCATTATTTGGAATTCCCGTATTTTTAGAGGGGCTAAATTTTGGAATATTACTATTTGCGAAGTTTTTTGTTAGTATTACATGTATTGTGCTACTTTCATCAACCACACCTACATTTAAAGTAGTAGAAGCACTTAAAAAGCTTGGATTACCTGCTTTTATGTCCATGTTACTTGGTTTGATGATTAGATATCTTTATTTGATTTTTGAAAATATGCAAAAATTAATCTTATCCCACAAATCTCGTGGTCAGAACCATAAAAAAGTAAGCTATAAACTGCAATTAAAAAATATAGGAAATTTAATCGGTACATTATTTGTAAAGTCATATGAACAGGGTGAAAGAACTTATTTCGCCATGCTTTCTAGGGGCTATTGCGAAAATTCAAATATTTGCGATTTAAACTATAAACTAAGCATTTATGATATTATTTATATGATACCAATAATTTTAATACCGATTTTAGTATTATTTTATAATATAACTTTATTTTAAAAATATTGCATGTAAAAAAAGTAAAAATAAGAATTAAAATTTACTTAAAATTCTTTATTTATATCAAATTCTTGAATACCTCTGATATTCAATTCTAAATCCTCATTTCTCATGGTTACGTTACCATAGAATATATATTCATTACCGATTGCTAAATCTAAGGCTTCTATATTCTTTTCTTTTAACTCATCAATTGAAAGTCCAGTTAATTTTGAAATGTTTGCTTCATAAATTCTACCGTTTATGGTTCCGGTTCCGTCATCTAAAACTACGGTAGCTGTTAAAACTTCATTAGGCGTAACTTCCCCACAAGCTTCGCAAATACCGATTCCTGAGTTGCTATCTACCATTGATAACCTTTTCTTACAGTTTGGACATAAATTCAATATTAAATCTTGTTTTCTGTAATCCACAACGGTTGCCTGTAATTCAACTTTTGATTCTTCGTTGATGTCTACAATATGTGTCCTAACTGAAACTAAGTTTAAATCTTTTGGATTTATTTCAATGTTTGTGTATCTATTGGTATTTATATCATAATAACCGTTATTTTCCTTTATTTTAGCGTGCAATATTTTTAAAGTGTCCCCTTCGGTTATTTCAAGGTTTGTATTGTCATCCCACAAAGTCATTCTAACAGTATTGTCTCCGTCACTTAATTCAACGGATTTTACCATTCCTTTTGAACCATCATATCTATTAAATTCTTTTGTTGGGTAAGATGAGTAGACTTTAGCACCAAATGAAATATCATCT
This sequence comes from Methanococcus voltae, assembly GCF_017875395.1. Taxonomy (NCBI): domain Archaea; kingdom Methanobacteriati; phylum Methanobacteriota; class Methanococci; order Methanococcales; family Methanococcaceae; genus Methanococcus; species Methanococcus voltae. The sequence continues at coordinate 135,080 of NZ_JAGGMO010000001.1, forward strand.
GCATCTAATTCATTATTATTAAATTTCTCAATTAAATCAGTTACCGAATTTAATTTAATTTCCACTTTAGATTTTTCTAACAATTCAATAGTTGAAGTAAATGTAAATGTTAAATCAACAACTTCTGAATCAGTCATTCTGTTGATGTACTTTTTAGTTTTGCAGTTTGTAAGGCTAATTTCATCGCCTTCATCTAAATCATCCAATTTAGTTATGTTGTTACCCCAGAATACCACTCTAACGCTACCAGTTCCGTCAGAAACTTTGATTTCTTGGACTTTTGCAACTCTATCGGGGAATTCAACTTCTCTTACAATGCTTTTGTTTAATATTTTACCTTTTACGGAAACTAATTCTTTATCGTAATGTGTTAAATCTTCAATTGAGATGTAATTATCGACTTTTTTAGCTTGTGCAGGGTCTGTTTTTTCAGTTACTTCAATTGTATTAATTGAAATTTCTAACCCCGAGTATCCTTGTTTAACAAAACCGTCAATCTTAACTTTGTCGGAAGTATTAATATCCATGTTTGCTAACTCGTTCCACAATGTAGCTCTTATTGTTCCAGTTTCATCTTCCAATATCAAAGATTTTAAACAACCAGTTGAACCATCTTTTTTGTTAAATTCTTTTAATGGGTATGCTAATTTAACTGTTGCTTCAATGCTTGCAGGTAAATTCTCCACGAGCTCTGAGATATTGTAGTTTTCTTTTATTTTAGGATATTTTGATTCATCGTATTCGTCCAATCTTTCAATAGATAATTCTGAACCACTGTTTAATTCCATTTTATTATTCCAATTTCTTGCAAAGGCGTTTTCAATTTTTATAACATTTCCTTTTTTCAAATCTGCGACTAAATCTGCTTTATCATTCCATAAAGTTAATCTTATAGCCCCTGAGTTATCTGCAATCCTTAAAGATGCTAATTTACCTGTTGAACCGTCTTTTTTAGTAAATTCTTTGATACTTGAAATTTCGACTATTCTTCCAGTAACTTCCACATCTCTTTGACCTTCCAATATATCGGAGATGGTATAATCGAAATCTTCGTCATCTTCGTAAGGAATTTCGATATTTAACTCCTGAGCAACTAACATCAAAGCCCCTTTTTCATCAATTAAACCCGAAGCTTCATCTATTTTTTGAGATATTTTAGAATCCATTTCTTCCTGGGACATTTTTTGTAAAATACTATTTTTTAATTTGTCGATATTCATAAATTACACCAGTTATTTTAAATTACTAATTTTTAATCGTTAAATTTAGTCTTATTCCTATTGCCTATGTATTTGCTGATTTATTGATTTTATTGATTTTATTGATTTTTTTAATTTAGAAATTTTGAGTTATAATTTTTGAGTTACAATATAACCTACTATAATATAATCTAATACAATTTGATATAATAACAGTACTCAAATTAGTAGACTTGTTAAATTTATAATTATTAAATATATTTATTACTTATTATATGGTTCTCAATTTTAAATATTTTTAATAGTGTTTGAAATATGTATCTAAAGTTTATGTATTTTTGTATTTAATTTAAGATATGTAGCTACCTACTTTAAGTATGTAACATATATATAGAATAAAATTATAAGTAATATCTAGTTTATTAAAGAATTTAGGATACGCCTACAAAATATTATTTTGTCAAATATACTGTTCACTATCGAACATAATACATAGAATTATATAACACAATTTAGAATATAATTAATATTGTGCTAATTATTTTCGTCATATAAATTAATTTGAATTTTAACTATCTATTATCTATATTTATTATCTCGAATAATACTTAACCCCATGGTTATTTAGGAGTGTACAAAAATAGAATACATACCAAATATGGATACCAAACTTAATTAAAAAAGGATTAGGAGATTCAAATTTCACCAACGAGTAACTGAGGGATTTTATGAATGAAAATTTAACCAAAGTGCTAAATAATTTAAAAAAAGATAGTTGGTACTCTAAATTAAACTCTATAAACACGCTTGGGGGCTTAATCTTCCAAAATCATTATGATGCTAAAATATCATTATTAAGCTTGATTATGGAATTAACGTCCTCAAAAGCCGTTGTTCAAACAAGAGCCCTATGGGCCATCAATAATATATTAAAACAATACCCTGAACTATCATATTTAGCATTTCCATATATTTTGAAAATGGCAGATAGTAAAGTAGTTGCTACAAAAAATATTGCAAGAGATATGTTAACAAAACCTGGTATGAGATATACAAAAGATAGGTATAATACAATATTATCAAAAGAATTGTACTCTTCTGACGTATTAGTAAGGATGAATGCAGTTACAAAAGTTTGGAAAATATTCCCTACGGATCCTAACTTATTATGTACCCTTATTCCGTCACTGTTCAATGACAACATTTCATACTCAAGGGACGACAGATTTATGCAAGGATTAGTATCTTTACTAGTATTACAAAGTCAAAATAAAGAAGTTATCGACCAATTTTCGGATTATATTGGTATAATAAATTTATACAAAAACTTCATTAGGGAATTTAATAGAAATGAAGTAATTTATTTATTGAATAGTAATGATTCAAAAGATGTTGTAATAGGACTTACACTAATAAATGCAAATCCTGAAAAGGTTAATTCAGAGATAATTGATAAATTATTAGAATTATCTAGAAATAATAGATGCGAAATATTTTTAAAATATAAAGCAATTATGGCGTTATCCGTAATTGCAAATAAATGTAATCCAGTCCGTGAAAAAATAATAAATATACTTAAAAGGTCATTGATCGAAGAACCTAATGATTTATACACTTATTTAACACTTACATGTCTTAAATATCTTGGAGAAAAGATAGAGACTGAAAAATATATTAAAAGTCAGAATGAATTAGTTAGAGCAATTGCAGCTCAAACAGCTACGGTGAATAACTTAAGTTTATTAAACTTATATGACGAATCAAGTATAATCAACTGTATGTCAATAATGCACAGATTGACCAAAAAGGACGTACCTGAAGAAATACAGAAAAAATACATAAATCAACTTTACGACCCTTGGAGTTACATTAACGTTAAGAGAAAATATAGTTACATGAACCCCAAAGATGTAGAAAAAACACTTAATAAAAACCTTAACACCTGGAAAAGTGAAGATTGGGTTTCAAAAGTAATTACGATGATTGATTTAGGTTGTAAGCTACATAACGACCCTAAACAATATTCCGAAGAATCCATACAATTGTTAAAAGATAGTATAAACGATAGTTTTGGTATTGTTAGGACAGAAGCTATTTGGGTACTTAGAGTTGCGTTAGAGTGCTTTGAAGACCCATTTGATATATTGGAAGAAGTAAACGACTACATTCAACCTGAAGTAGTGATTAACGATAATAATTTACTAGTTAGATTAAATTTCATATTATTATTGAAAAAATTCAATGAAATACTTTCAAAATACGAAGGTTGTGAAGATAGGAAAGAAGCTATTACTTCAATATTGATAGATAGGGCATTGAATGATGGTGCTTCAATCGTTTCTAAAACTTCAGAATATATTTTAAAATATGAATACGGTATTGAAATAGATAAAGAAGAAATAAATATCGATTATATCATAAAATGTATGGAAACATACCCTTACTCTGCTACTTCATTGGTTAGATACTACTTAAAAAATAAAGTAAGCGACCAAGGTAATGAAAATAAAGCGGAAAATGAAGATGAAACTGAAATCGACATTAAAAATAAAAATGAATCAATTATAGATGAAAGTAAAAATGATGAAGAAGATGTTTTACACAATTATACTATCGAATTTTTACAGGAAATCTTTAAAAATAAAAAAGATTGTTTCGAAATAATAAATATATTCCATATTTTGGATTTATTAGATTTGGACGATGAAAAAACTTTAGAATATGCAAGAAATATGGTTGAATTATCATCAACTAAATTCTTAGAAACTAAATCAAAAATTATTAAAAAATTATTAAATGATATAAATTGGACTACCCGTAAAAAAGGTTTACTTTACATATCCCAATTACTAAAGATAAATGATGATTATGGAAATTTATTCAACGATGAATTAGTAAATATAGCATTATTTGACGATATTGTTGAACTTAGAAGTAAAGCATCCAAATTATTAAATAAAACTGGTCATGGAAGCCCTAAAATTGACAAAAGATATGCAATCGCATACTTATTTAAATCTACGAGTATGATTATAAACGGTTTGAAATTTGAAAATATAAGAGCCGTAGAAGGACTTTATACGTTATACTTAAGATGTGATACCGTCAAAAACATGGAAGACATCTTGATGATAGTATCGAAATATAGACATAGTAATAAGTGGTATGAACGGGTATACGCGTATAAAATCATTGAAAAACTCGTATCAGAATCTAAAATTGAAGAATACTACTACGAAATAATTTCCTGGTGTACTGAAGATATGGAAGACCCTGTTCCAGTAATTGCAAATAGTTGTAAATCAATTCTAAGAATTGTGGATCACTTTGAATATTACGCTCAGGAAGATGAAGAAGATTCATTTAAGGAAAGAATAAAAAGATTAGAATATTATTTAATGGATAGTGACTGGAACGTTAGGGTAGAAGCCCTTAATTCGTTGCGTGAATTTATATCCGAAGGTCATTATTCGTATATTGAAGACGTAATCGGTAGGTTACAAGACCCACATTGGCGTGTTAAAACCACTGCTTTAGGTATACTTTCAGACTTAGACTATGAATTGGTTGTTATTGCACTTCCAGAAATCATTAACTTGTTGAATGACCAAAGTGAGACCGTTGTATTAAAAACTTTGATAACCCTTAAAAAGTTAGCAAATAAAGAACCAAGAATACTCCCTAAAATTATGAGCAGTGTAGAAGGTATTGAATCATATTCGACTTGGAGTATCAAAGAAGAGATTACCAAATTAAAAATAATGAATTACAACTATTTAAAAAGAAATTAGATATTGAATAATTGCGTATTATTTATATATCTATTTCACATATCTATTTTTAAATTTATTATTAAAGTTTATTATTAAAATTTATTATTAAAAATGTATTGAATGTATTAAAACTATCTTATGAGTATAATATAAATTTATAATTAAATTGCAGTATTTATGTTATTTTGGTGTTTAAATGGATAATAAAAATATTAAAAATAGTAAATCAAAAAAATTCATCGTTTTTGAAGGTATTGATGGTAGTGGAAAATCTACGCAAGCCAAAATGCTTGCAGACCGAATAAATGCGATATTAGATTACGAACCTACAAACTCCGAAGTTGGAAAATTAATAAGAAAAGGTCTTTCAGAAGGTTGTTTTGAAAAGGAAACCCTCGCATTACTTTTTGCAGGCGATAGGGTCGAACATTGCAAGGAACTTGAAAAAAGACTTGAAAAAAATCACATCATATGCGATAGATATGTTTATTCGTCTATGGTGTATCAAAATACACAGGGTATCGATATGAAATATATATGCGATATCAATAAGTATGCAAGAGTGCCTGATATCGTAGTATTGTTGGACTTAAACCCCGAATTATCAATGCTAAGGGTAAATGATAGAACCGGAAACAATGAGATATTTGAAAAAATAGAATTTCAAAAAATAATTCGTGAAAAATACATTGAGATATTTGAAAAACCGGAATTTGAAAAAAATATGTTTATGCCATCTATTTACATAAAAATAGATGCAAATAAAAGTATTTCAGAATTACATAATGAAATATATAATTTAATTAAAGAATACTTGTAAAATATTCCTAAATGTGTATTACTTTAATTATTTATCATTTTAATTTTTTAATTATATAGGTATTTAATTATTTTCTTCGTCTTTCTTTTCTGCTTTTTCAACTTTTTCAACTTTTTCAACTTCTTGGCCTACAGAGGGTTCCACTATCAAAGAAACACCTTCTATTTTCGTTACTATTACTTTGATTCCTGCTTTTAACTCTGACCTATCCTGAGTTTTTGCCTGCCATTTTTCATTGTTTACAATTACATAACCTGGCTTGTTTTCATCAATATTTTCGACCAAATCGCCTTCTAACCCAATTAAACGTTCTGCACCTATTTTTATATTCATTCCAGACTTGTAAACAAACCTGTACATTATATACACCGTCAATAACCCTGCTACAACTGCTAAAGGTAAGGCATAAGCTGGAGCAACTGCTAAAAGTAGCCCATATATAATTAAGGCGATTCCTGCTGCAGGGAAATATAATCCTGGCGTAAAAGCCTCCATTAATATGATTAATAAACCAATGAATATCAAAATATAACCCAAATCGCTTTGCATAGGATTCCTCCCTTAAATCTCTTTAATAATACTAATATGTCATTCCTACTATTAATAAACATGCAATTGATGTATTATTAGGACTATTGAATTATTAATATAAAATAATTGATAAAATAAGCTTAAAAATATAAAAAAATAAAAAATATAAAATAAAAAATATAATATAATACGAATAAGTATAAAATAAAAAAATAAATAATATTTTATTCGTTATTTACTTTTTTAGAATATATAACAAGTTTACTTTCAAATTTGAATTTGGTAGATTTTGGGTTTAAATCTGTCCTTAATGCTTTTTTATAGGTTTTAGGACCACTTGCTACATATTTTGGGTGATGGGTATGCTCAGAATGTTTACTTACCACTCTAGAATTATCGTTGTTATTCCCATAAGATTTAAATTTAGGTCTTGAATACTTATTTTCATCCCTTAAATTAGTTTTATGGGTAGGTCTAGCTTTTCTAGCAGTGTGCATACTTGTTGGACTGTTCAATGTCTTTTTTCTTGAACTTACAATGGAAGGTTTAGAATTTGATTCTGATTTATTCTTTAAATTCTTTCTAGTATTTTCTTCTTTATTGTAATGGCGTTTTACCGTATTTGAGCCAGTATTTACTCTATTATTTACCCTACTACTGGTCCCTTTATTATATGGTCTGCTATTTGTTCTAGTTGTTCTGTTAGTCCTATCTGTTCTATCTATTTCATCTGCCCTATTAGGCGAATTACCCTTTAAATTATCTCTAGCGCCTTCAAATTTGGAGTTTTTAGGTCTTTCTTGAACACCTGCTCCCTCAGTATCATACTTCTTATAAGTACCATGGTTATTTGAATAGGTTTTATTAGGTCTTTTATAGGAATTTTGCCTGTTAGCGCCGTTACGTCTCCCATTGTCTTTTGAATCCATTGCATCGGAACTATTTAAATTATCCCTTATTTTATAATTATTATTATTATTATTATTATTATTATTATTATTATTATTGCCATTACTATTGGTATTAATATTAGTATTTCTATTATTTCTGTTATTGTATCTATCATTAGTAGTTATATCATTATTGGCTCTATTGTTTCTATTATATCTTGGCTTACTATATGTATTATAGGAATTACGTCCATTATCGTCGTTATTGCCCTTATTGTGGAAAACTCTCCTGTTAGCGGTTTTAGGTCTTTCCTCACTATTGAAGGTCTTAGAATTATTTGCGCCGTTAGAGTTTAACACTTTGGAATATCTTTTAGAATTGTGGTTCATGCTTTCCTTATGTTCGTTATGTTCCTTATTTTCTTTGTTTTCGTTGTAATTTTTGCCATTTGGACGATTTTGGTATGGCCTATTTACTCTTTTTGTAGCATTCTCATTATCTTTGTTTACGGTTGTTTTTTTATACGTTTTTCTACCGTTTGTAGCTTTAAAAGGCGTTTTGCTTTCCACGTTTTTATCTTCTTTAGGTTCCGGAGTTTTATAACTTTTATAACTTTTATAACCATTCTGAGTATTGTTACCATTGTTGCTGTTATGGGTGCTATGAGTACTATGAGCCCTAGAACTTCTATTGCCCCTAACTTGATAGTTATTTTCGGTATTATTCGAATCTTTGGTATTGTTTGTATTTCTATAATTCCTATTATGTTTCGTATTACCATTAGCTCTATTATTATTAGAACTAGGTCTGTTATTAATTAAATTATTCTTGTTTTCCATTTCTTACACCATTAATTATTAAAAAAATTGCATAAAATTGCATAACCTACAAATCTCTAACAAAGCTACTTGTCTTCATTTTGGCATGATTTAAACTATTCTCAATCATAATATTGTGCAAAACACTTGAAATCTACAATATTATCGACAATAAAAGATATATAAGTGGTTAAAAAGGTTATGTGCAGATTTTTATAATTATACATCAAATTATATAAAAGTTTCTACGATTCTAATTTAATATTTAATTAGTATTTAAAGTAATACTTAGATTACTATTTAAATAGTATTTAAATTAAATATTTCAATTTAGTACACACAGATATATATTCCACAATATATTATCATTGTTTGTATGTTATAATAAATATATATAGGTAATTGAAAAGTGTAATTACACTTAAAAAAGATTATTTTATAAATATATCAAACATAAAGTACTATATTGTACCATAAATTGCTAAATCATATAAATGAGAATATCGAATATTGTATGATGATATAAACTTAAATTTTATAAGTTTAATTTAAATTAATTGTTTAAATCTAATTTGAGATTTGAATAATATAATCTTATAATTAAAATTAAAATAAAATAAAATTGTGGTGTAATAATGAGCAGTACACTTTCGGAAGATGTGAAAAACGTAGTTATAAAGTATTTACTTCAAAATGCTATAAAATACGAAGGAAAACCTAATCCTAAATCAATAATGGGTAAAATGTTAGGCGAAAACCCAGATTTAAGAAAACTTGCAAAAGACATCAATCAAAATATTGGTGCGATTGCAAAAGAAGTTGAAGATATGGGTTTAGAAGCTCAAAAACAAAAACTTTCAGAAATTGCTCCTGAAATGATGGGCGAGAAAAAAGAAAGAAAAAAGAAAGAAATTGAGCTTAAAAACGTGGATACAAAAAAAGGCGTTGTAATGAGATTTGCACCAAATCCGTCAGGACCTCTCCATTTAGGTCACGCTCGTGCAAGTGTTTTGAATGATTTCTTTACTAAAAAATACGATGGAAAATTAATATTAAGGTTAGAAGATACCGACGCTAAGAGGGTACTTCCTGAAGCTTATGAAATGATACAGGAAGACCTTAAATGGTTAGGCGTTAAAGTTGATGAAGTTGTTATCCAATCTCAAAGACTTGAAACATACTACGAGTACGGTACTAAATTAATTGAAATGGGTCACGCTTACGTTTGCGACTGTGATGCGGAAGAATTTAGAGAATTAAAAGCTGAAGGAATAGCTTGTAAATGTAGAGATAATAGCTCAGAAAAGAACCTTGACTTATGGAACAAAATGCTTTCTGGAGAATTGGACAACGTTGCAGTTAGATTAAAAACAGATATTGAACATAAAAACCCTTCAGTACGTGATTTCCCAATCTTCAGGATTGAGCACACCCCGCACCCTAAAAATGGAACAAAATATGTTGTTTACCCACTTATGAACTTATCTGTTACCGTTGATGACCATTTAATGAGTCTTACACACGTTTTAAGAGGAAAAGACCACATTGTAAACACTGAAAAACAGAAATACATATTTGATTATATGGGTTGGGAAATTCCAGAATACTTACACTACGGTATCTTAAAAATAGAAGGTCCTGTTTTAAGTACCTCAAAAATGCACGCGGGTATACTAGAAGGCGAATATTCTGACTGGGATGACCCTAGATTAGGTACACTCGGAGCAATGAGAAAAAGAGGCATAAAACCAGAAGCAATTTACAAAACAATGGTCGATATCGGAATTAAACAAGCAGATGTTAGATTTGCGTGGGAAAACCTTTACGCAGTTAACAAAGATTTGATTGATGCAATTACAAAAAGATTCTTCTTTGTAGCTAATCCTAAAAAAGTTATTGTTACAGGTGCAGCCAATAAAACTGTTGAGCTAAGGATGCATCCTGATAAAGATATGGGTATGAGAACGTTAACATTTGACGGGGAAATCTACCTATCAGGTACCGATAACATTGAAGCAGGTAAGATGTATAGGCTTATGGAATTGTTTAACATAGTTATTGATGAAGTAAGCGAAGACGTTGTTTATGCGCACTTTGATAGTGAGGATTACATGGTTGCAAAAGAGAATAGGGCAAACATTATTCATTGGGTACCTGCTAAAGATAGCGTTAAGGTTTCAGTTATCGATGGTGATGGTATTGAAACAGAAGGTTATGCGGAAAAAGACTTTGCAGTTGTAAAAGAAGATGAAAGTGTACAATTTGAAAGATACGGATTTGTTAGAATTGATAAAAACGAATTGGATTCAGATGCTAAAAAAGTAACCTGCTATTTAACCCATAATTAATCGTGTAATATATGATTAAAATATATTGATTAAATAAAATATCATTTATTTCTATTTTTTACGTTATATTTTTTATAAAATTTCTAAATAATATTTCTAAAATTTCTTAATATTTCCAAAAAACTATTTTAAAAAAGCTCATTTAAAGATAATACACCGTATTTACTATGAAATACGGTCACAACATACACTGCAATTACTGTGAATTGCAGTATAATTAATCATTGATTTCATAGTATATAAAGATTAATATCAAATTTAAAGAAAATACTCGGATATGTATAAGTTAAAATTAATTATAAAACAATAATATAATATTATAATAAAATAAAAAAAACTAAAATAATTTAAAAAGAAAAAGGTTATTGAAATCCCATTATAGGGAAAACAATATTTTTCATGGCTTATGAAATATTAATAATTTTTAAAAAAAGCCTTCAATTATTGATATCAAACATCTTTAAGTACTAACTATAATCAATTAGTTTCTTAATTCGATTTCAATTTGAACGGTTTCAGGGATTCTTACTTTCATGATGTGTTTCATGGTTCTTTCGTCAGCTTCGATGTCGATAACTCTTTTGTGAATTTTCATTGTCCATCTGTCGAATGATGATGAACCTTCACCGTCGGTTGACTTTCTTGTTGTAACTTTTAATGTTTTTGTTGGTAATGGAATTGGACCTGCTAAATCAACACCTGTTTTTTCAGCGATTGCTTTAATTTGGTCACATACACCGTCTAATTCTGTATGTTTTGTACTTGATAATTTTATTCTTGCTTTTTGCATAATTTAGCCTCATTTAAGGTATGTAGTGAATTTATAAGAATTATAATAAGTATAAGAATTATAATTAAATTAAAAAAATTAAATAATTAGAATTAATCTAATTATTTGTTTTTAGCTACAACTTTGATACACATACCAGCAGCAACGGTCATACCCATATCTCTGATAGCAAATCTACCGAGTTGTGGAATTTCTTTAACGTTTTCAATAACCATTGGTTTTGTTGGTATTAATTTAACGATTGCAGCGTCACCAGCTTTTAAGAAGTCTGGATTTTCTTCTAAAACTTCACCAGTAGCTGGGTTTAATTTTTTGCTTAATTCCCCAAAGGTACAAGCAATTTGTGATGTGTGTGCGTGGAATACTGGTGTGTATCCTGCTGTGATAACTGAAGGGTGTTGTAAAACAACAATTTGAGCGTCGAATTCAGCTGCAACTGATGGTGCGTTGTCAACTGGACCTAAAACGTCTCCTCTTTTGATGTCTTTTTTACCTACACCTCTTACGTTGAAACCAATGTTGTCTCCTGGTTCTGCTGAAGGTAACTGTTCGTGGTGCATTTCCACTGTTTTAACTTCTCCTACTGATCCTGAAGGTTCAAATACAACTTTGTCTCCTGGTCTGATGATACCTGTTTCAACTCTACCAACTGGAACTGTACCTACACCGGTGATTGAGTAAACATCTTGGATAGGTAATCTCAATGGTAAGTTTGTTGGTTTTTGAGGAGGTTGGAATGAGTCAATAACTTGAGCAATTGTAGGACCTTTGTACCATGGTGTGTTTTCTGATTTTTTGAATACGTTGTCACCGTGTAATGAAGCAACTGGGATGAAAGGAACTGTGTCTGGGTTGTAACCTAACATTTTTAATAATTCGTCGCCTAACATCTTTTTCATTGCGTTGTAGTCAGCTTCGTTGAAGTTAACTGTGTCCATTTTGTTAATTGCAACAGCTAATTGGTTTACACCCAATGTTCTGATTAAGAAAATGTGTTCTCTTGTTTGTGGCTGAATACCGTTGTTGTGGTCATCTACGTTAACAACTAAAACAGCTGCGTCAGCTTGTGAAGCACCGGTAATCATGTTTTTAATGAAGTCTCTGTGGCCTGGGCAGTCTACGATTGTTACTTCGTATTTGTCGGTAGGGAATTTTTTGTGAGCGATGTCAATTGTAACACCTCTCTCTCTTTCTTCTTTTAAACCGTCCATAACGTAAGCAAATTCGAATCCAGCTTTACCTTTTTCTTCAGCTTCTCTTCTTAATCTTGCGATTAACTGAGGGTCGATAGCTCCACCGTCTAATAATAATCTTCCTACTGTGGTTGATTTACCAGCATCAACGTGTCCGATAAATGCAACGTTCAATATTGGTTTTTCTTTTGCCATATTGTCACCTGTATTTATTCTTGTTTTATTTGATTTTTGTAAGTATAATTTATCTTATTAAGAGATTTCTAAATAAGTATAATTTGTAATATGATAGTAAAAATGAGTATATATATTTTATGGTATATTGTTAAAATCTTTTGGATTTTTCAAAATTAATCATGATTAATCGTGTAAGATTTTTATGCCATAAATGTAATTTCTCAAGTTTACAAGATTGAATAATTAAATATGAATTAATTGATATTATAAATATACTGCAAATTATTACAATTTATTATAATTTCACTATATATAATTCATATGTAATTATTCTGTTTTTAAACCTTTTCTTGATCTGATTTGTTGAACAATCTTAGGTTGTAATTCTCCAGGTACTTTTTCGAATCCTGAGAATTCAACAGACCAGAGACATCTACCTTGGGTAGCCCCTCTGATTGCACCAGCGAATCCGAACATTTCAGCAACAGGAACGCTACCTTTAATAATTGACATGTCACCTTCTTGTTCCATATCAACGATTTGGCCTCTTCTGTTGTTGATTTCTTTCATACCGTCACCCATGTAATCTTGTGGGGTGTTGATATATACTTTTTGCATAGGTTCTAATAATACTGGTTTAGCTTGTGTAATAGCGTCTCTAACACCGAATCTTACCGCAGGGATAATTTGTGCTGGACCTCTGTGGATTGCATCTTCGTGGAATGTTGCATCCATTAATTTAACTTTTACACCTTGAACTTTCTCAGCAGCTAAAGGACCGTTTCTTACAGCTTCTTTGAAACCTTCGATGATTAACTCTCTAGCTTCGTCTAACTGTACGATACCTCTTGTTAAGTTTGTGATTAAGTTACCGCCCATGATTGACATAACTTTTTTAGCTTCGTCTTTTGGTAAACCAGCTGCTTCAAACCTAGCTTCTGCTTCTGATGAGATTTTTCTCTTGAAGTCTTCATCTTTTAAGTCGCCTTTAACATATGCTTCGTATACACTGTCTTCTAAAGGTTCTACGATGAAGTACAACTTGTTGTGTTTGTTTGGTGATTTTCCTTCAATTTCAGGGCTTGTACCATTAATTGTTTCTCTGTAAACAACGATTGGTTCACCAACATCAACTTCGATACCTGTATCTCTGCCGATTTTTGTGTTTGTGATAACTTCGATGTGGAGTTCACCCATACCGCTGATCAAGTGTTCACCGGTTTCTTCGTTAATTTCCACTCTAACTGTGTTATCTTCTCTTGCGATTTGTCTTAATACTTCGATTAATTTTGGCAAGTCTTTTGTGTTTTTAGCTTCAATAGCAACTGTAATAACAGGTTCACTTACGTGGGATAAACCTTCGAAAGCTTGTTCCATTTTGTTTGAGAATGCTGAAACTGTTTCCCCTGCGGTTGCTTCTTTTAAACCTGTGATAGCACAGATGTTACCTGCTGAAATGCTTGGTACCTGAACTCTTTCTGCACCCATGAAAACTGAAACTTGTTGAGCTCTTGCTTTTTGTTGTGCACCAATTAAAAACAATTCGTCACCTTGTTTCATTCTTCCTGAGAACAATCTGCATGCTGAGATAGCTCCTGCGTGTTTATCAACGATAATTTTTGTGATAACACCTGCTAAAGGACCGTTAGGGTCACAGGTCATCATTGATTTACCAACTTCTGACTCAATGTCTCCTTTCCAAATATTTGGAATTCTGTACTTTTGAGCTTGAACTGGGTTTGGTAAGTGTTTAATAACCATGTCTAAACATACTTCGTGTAAAGGTGCTTTGTCAGCTAATTCTTTTTGTCTTTCATCGTTACAGAAATCAATGATATCTTTGAATGAAATACCTGATTTTTGCATGTATGGTACTGAAATAGCCCAGTTGTTGTAAGCTGAACCGAATGCTACTTTACCACCCATAACGTCACATAACCATTCTTTTTTGAACTCTTCAGGAGCCATTTTTTCGATTAAGATGTTAACTTCTGCGATGATTTTCATAAATCTTCCTTGTAATTCTTCAGGAGTTAACTTTAATTCGTTGATTAATCTGTCTACTTTGTTGATGAATAAAACAGGTTTAACTTTTTCTTTTAAAGCTTGTCTTAAAACTGTCTCAGTTTGTGGCATTACACCTTCTACTGCACAGCATACAACGATAGCACCATCAATAGCTCTCATTGCTCTTGTAACGTCACCACCGAAGTCAACGTGACCTGGGGTATCGATTAAGTTAATTAAGTGTTCTCCGGTTTCTGATTGGTGAACCATTGACACGTTAGCAGCGTAGATTGTAATACCTCTTGCTGCTTCTTCTTCATCAAAGTCTAAAGCAAGTTGGTCTCCCGCTAATTCTTTTGATATCATACCAGCACCTGCTAAGAGGTTGTCTGATAATGTTGTTTTCCCGTGGTCGATGTGTGCACAGATACCGATGTTTCTGATTTTATCGTGGGTTTCCATTAAACTGGTAACCTTTTCTACCATTTTTGCTCTTCTTCCCATTATTTCACCGAATCGAATAATTGATTTTGAAGTTTGAAGAATTATATTTAATTTTATAATATGTAATTAATCCAAGTACAATAATTAGTAATATAATCATTTTAGAATTATTTATCAATTTTATCAACCATTTATTAATTAAAAGTTAATTAATAGATAATTCATACCTTAAGATTATTGATAAATTATTTAAGATTACAATTTCAATATTTACGAATAAATTGAAAAGAATTATTATAATCATAAATAATACATCATTTAATACGATTATAATATAATTATTGCATATTTACAAAGATTGTAAAGATAAAGAATAGAGATAGCTCAATATTGCGCTTATCTTGCTGATTGAGCAACTCTTTCTTTTTCTTCTTTTTTCTTTACAGCAAAGCTTTTTTGCATGTCTGCTTTTGAAGCTGAAACAATTTCTTCAGCTAAACAGTTTGCAATTGATTTTTTGCTTTTTCTTGCTGAATTTAAAGCACCTAATGAGATGTTTCTTATAGCAGTGTCTAATCTTCTTACAGGTGAAACGTCAACTGATTGTAAGAATGCGATACCACCGTATGAAATTCTTGTTGTTTCTTCTCTAGGTCCTGCGTTTTCTAAAGCATCTACTAAAACTTGAACAGGGTTTTCCTTTGTTCTTTTTTCGATGATTTCTAAGGCTTCTTCCATAACTGCTAAAGCTTCGTATTTTTTACCAGTATTTGTTTGTTCAGCCATTAATTTGTTTAAAACTCTTTCTACAATGTTCATTTTTGATTTATCGAACATTTTCTTTGAGTATCTTCCTGCGGTGTGAGGTACTAAAACAGGTTCTAAGCTAATGTATGTTCTTAAGCTTGGATCTTTAACTGTAACAGCTTCACAATCCCATTTATTGAACAATTTAATTTCCAAAATTTCACCGTCCATTGTTATTTTTGTGATTTGTGATTTTGTTTTCCGAATGTTTTTCCGAATTTATTGATAATTATAAATTATTAGTCTTAAGTTAAGTATTAAGTTAAATAAATTTTAAAATTAAAATTAAGATTAAAATTAAGATTAAACTTTAAAAATTTAAAGAGCTTATCTTTTAACTTTTTCTTGTTTACCTTTAACTAATTCTCTGATTGAGTTTTTACCAACCATTACAACTTTATATCTTACTCCAGGAATATCCCCTTTAGCTTGACCTGTTGGACCACCGATTCCTTCGATAACTACTTCGTCGTGCTCGTCGATGAAGTTGATAGCGTGGTTACCTGGTGCAAATGCGGTAATAACTTTTCCGTTTTTAATTAATTGAACTTTTACACATTTTCTGATAGCAGAGTTAGGTTGTTTTGCTTCGAGACCTACTTTCTCAACAACAATACCTCTTCCCATTGGAGCACCTTCTAATGGGTCAGCTTTTAATTTTAAGCCTAATTCTCTGTTAACGAATTTGTACTGGTGCCATTTGCTTTCTTTTCTTTTTAAGAATAATTTTCTACCTGCAAATTCTCCTCTTGGAGCTTTACTTCCTGCCATTTAATCACCTATGACTAGCATATTCATAATTTTCCAATCAACTATATTATTAAATTATTGCATTATTAAATCAATTATTGATAGTATAATTATGTAATAACTAATAAATTTTAATAAATAAATTCAGTCGATTTTAAATTCTTAAATTATTCTGCATTTTGTGTTTCGGTAGCTTCAGGAGCTTTTACAGCTTCAGCTTCAGGTTTAACTTCAGGTTTAACCTCTTCAGCTTTTACTGGTGCATCCTCTTTTTTAGCAACCTTTTTATTATCTTTTCTTAATCCTGCGATAACTTTGATGTTTTTAACACCAGAAAGTCTACTAACTAAATCAACTGCGGAATCAATTTTCTTTCCTTTGTCTCCGATAATAGCCCTTCTTAATTTAGGGTGGATTCTTAAGTATACTACTAAATCGTCACCAAATTTTTTAGTCCAAACATCTTCTAATTCTACAGGTGCGAATATGTTTCTAATAAATTGTTTTACATCTTCGGAATATTCGATTAAATCGATTTTTCTGCCAAATTTTTCGGTTGCGTTTCTTACGTTTTCTCCACCTTTTCCAATAGCAGCACCGATATCTCCTTCCTTGATGACAAATGTAATTTTTTCCTCATCAGCTACTGAATCAATGACGTCTGCGCCAGTCATTTTTTCAAATAAACTGATTCTCATTATATCTTCTGTATTAAGTTTAATTCTCATAAAACATCACCTGAATTATTCTTTGTTTAAGTTTAAAATAGATGAGTTACCAGGTTCCATTACCACTAATGCGGATACAGGGAATGGTTTACCACAAATAGCTCCGAGTTCAAGTGATGTGGCATCGTGTACGTATAATTTAACGCCTGATAATTTAGTATAATATTCTAAATCTGCCATAACGTCTTTCGCACAATTACCTGCAACAATTAATAATTGCCCTTCACCGTGTTTTACGTTCTTAACAGCTTGTTTTGTACCTAATACTACTTTACCAGTATCTACAGCTACTCTGATTGCTCTGTTGATATCCATAATTTACCTCCTTCTCAGTTTTCTCCAGAGGGGTGTTTCTTTCCGATGCTATTCGCAATTTAGAAAAAAAGTCCTCCAATTAATAAATTACAAAGTTTTAATTTATTAATCGATTAATCATTTTTATTGCACAAATGTTATTTGTACCGTTTTGACTAATACGAAATATTTAATAGTAATACGTTATTTTTATACTTTTGCATGGTTCAAAATTTTTAAAATAACAAACTGTGAAATTACAAATAAATAAAACATATTAAAAATGGATTAAAAAAATATTAAATAATAATATAGAATTATTTAATTAAATATTACCTTCTTCGTATTCTCTTTTAATTCCTACGTTTATACAACCTGTACCAATAGAAATAGGTTTACCAACTATGATGTTTTCTACAACACCATCTAATTCATCGGAGTAACCTCTCATTGATGCAGAGTATAAGTGTTTAACAGTTTCTTCGAATGCTGCTCTTGCAAGAACGGAAGCTTTTTCCCCACCGATACCATGTCTACCGATTGGTTTTACGACACCATCTGTGGTCATCAAGTCTGAAACCATCATCAAGTGTCTTGGGTCTACTGTCAAACCTTGGTTTGATAAAGTAGCAGCCATCTCGTAAATGATTGCATTTCTTGCAGCTTCAACACCTAAAACATCTTGAATTTCGATGATATTGTTGGTTGTTGTATTTGAAGGGTCAACACCCTCAATTTCGAATACTTCTTTTAAGTTGGAACCTTCACTGTACAAAATGTACTCTTCAGAACCATCTTCTTTTCTAATAATAACCCTGTTAATGTTAGATACACCTTTTAAGTGTATTGCTCTTACCTTAGGAAGTCTTTTTCTTAAAGCTTTTAATGTAGGGGTTTTAATCTTCAAATTTAAAACATGACCATCGTCTTCAATTTTCAATTTCATTTTTGATTTAATTGAATTAATAACATCTTCAACGGTTAACATTCTTTTTTCTAACTTTTCAGCGTTTAAGATTATAGAAATACATTCTTCTACAAGGTTAACACTTATGTTGTCAGCTACTGACTCAACGGTTGTACTTTCGATATTCTTAGCCACCTGTTGAGCTTTTTCTCTGTCGTATTTGTATTCTTCTAAAAGATTAATTGTCATTGTAGGTGTGGAAGGCTCTTTTCTTGCGTCTACAATCTCAATCATCCTTGGCAAACCCAAAGTAACGTTTAACTCTGCTACCCCTGCGTAGTGGAACGTTCTCATTGTCATCTGCGTACCAGGTTCCCCGATTGATTGAGCTGCTACGACACCAACAGCCTCTCCAGGTTCTACTAATGTTCTTTCATATGCAATTTGTGTTTCTTTAATGATTTCTTCAATCATTTCTTCGCTTTCGATATTTTCTTTGAGTATCTTGTTCAATAAATTTTGTTTCAATAACGGAGGGAGTTTTAAATCCATTATCTTATACTCTAAGTCTGCACTTTCCATTTTTTCACCCAGAATATGAATTTGAATTTATAATCTAAATTATAATACGTATATTATGATAATTTTAAAAATTTAATTAAATGTATATGATTATTTATCAATTATTTAATCAAATTTTGATTTAACTTTGGTGAATACTTTATCTAAATCTACTCCCTTACCGTGGTCTGCCTTAGCAGGGTCTACTAAATCCTCACCATATTCAAATTGAACAACCAATCCTCTTGAATCTCTAACTGTTCCGTCGTATTCTGCTCTGATATCCTGTAAAGCGTTTACAAGTCTTCTTTGCATGTAACCGGATTGTGCAGTCCTTACCGCCTGATCCACTAAACCTTCTCTACCACCCATAGCGTGGAAGAAGTATTCTGAAGGTGATAAACCTTTTTTATAACAGCTTCTTACGAAACCGTGTGATTTTGCGTCAAGGCTTCCTTTTCCGAAGTGTGGTAACGTTCTATCCCTGTAACCTCTGAATACTCTACCACCCCTAACGGATTGCTGACCGACACTCGCTGCCATCATTGTAATGTTCAATAATGAACCTCTCGCACCAGTCCTTGCCATTAAAGCTGCGTGGTTATCTTTACTTAAGTATCTTTCAGCTACGGCACCAGTATCGTCCCTTGCTCTACCCAATATCTGCATGATGTAAGCTTCTCTTGATTCTTCGATGCCCCTACCAGGTAATGGGTCTAAGGTACCAGTTTCGTATTTTTCAACAACTGCGTCAACTGCATCTTCCGCGGTGTTTAAGATATTTTGAATTTCTTCAATTGCTTCTACAGGGATATCTTCATCATCAATACCTGTTGTGAAACCTTTTATCATCATTGCTTTGATAGACATTCTTGTTGCAGAATCTAAGAATTTTCTTGCAGCTTCTGAACCGAATTCCTTAACAATGGTGTTTAATACGATACCAGCTTCTGAACCGAAACCGTTTTTGTCGATTACACCTTTTAAAAGCTTACCGTTTTTAATTAAAACGTAACCTTCGTGTTCACAGTTTTCTTTTTTACAGTCATCACATTTTTTACAGGTTTTACTCTTGTATTCAAGGCTTAAACCTTCAGGTAATGCAGTACCAAACAAACTTCTACCGCTGTACAATTCTTCACCATTCTCAAGTACGTCAGGTTCTCCTAATCCAGATTTAAACCCTGCACTTCTTAAAAGTGATAAAGCTTGATCTTTGTTAAAGTTTGAACTTGTAAGAACGTAAGCACCTGAAATAAAGTCGTGAATAGCTCCAATGATTGGACCACCGAATCTTGGTGAAACGATGTGCTTCTCAACTAACATCAATGTTTCAGCTTCCGCTCTTGCTTCCTCGGATTGTGGAACGTGAACGTTCATCTCGTCACCATCGAAATCCGCGTTGTAAGGTGGACAAACACATAAGTTGTGTCTGAATGTTCTGTAAGGTAAAACTTTAACTTTGTGTGCCATGATAGACATTCTGTGTAATGAAGGCTGTCTGTTATACAATACAACGTCTCCATCCATTAAGTGTCTCTCAACAGACATACCTTCTTCAATATTTTCAGCCCAATGGTCTTTATTTTTGTCGCTTACTCTTATTGAAAAGTTTTCCTGTTTTCCTTCCTTATTTTTAATGGTTTTAATAACATAATTTACACCAGGGTGTATTTCTGAACCATTTTTAAGTAACTCTTTTATCTGGTCGATATTGTGCTCAGTTACTTTTTCAGGAACGGTTAATTCTTTTGCAATTAACTCTGGAATACCAACTTCGTTAATACTTAAACGTGGGTCTGGTGAAATAACAGTCCTTGCAGAGAAGTTAACCCTTTTACCTGCTAAGTTGTGTCTGAATCTACCTTCCTTACCTTTAAGCCTTTGTGCGAGTGTCCTTAAAGGCCTACCGCTTCTGTGTCTTGCAGGAGGAATTCCTGGAGCTTCGTTATCAAAGTACGTGTTTATGTGGTACTGTAATAAGTCCCATAAATCTTCAATAATTAAGTTAGGAGCACCACCGTTGATATTTTCCTCTAATCTTTGGTTAATTCTGATAATATCAACCAATTTGTGTGTCAAGTCGTCTTCACTTCTTTCTCCACTTTCAAGTGTGATTGAAGGTCTAACGGTAACCGGTGGAACCGGTAAAACGGTTAATATCATGTATTCAGGTCTTGCAACGATGTGGTTGATACCTAAAAGCTTACAATCATTATCGGGGATTTTTTCCAAGATTTCCCTAACTTCTGAGGAAGTTAATTGTCTAGAAGATTTACCATCGATTTGGTGGTATGTTGAAGGTTTATCATATTTGATATCATATTTAACTTCACCACATTCTGGACAAATACTACCTTTTGCAGCTTCTTTTAAGATTTCATCACATAATATCCACATGTCGCCCCCTTCTTCGAGTAATCTTTCCATTTTTTCCATATACTCGGCTTTTCGGGACTCTGATAATGTTACCTTACCACAGTGTGGACATGTTGCTTTTAAGATTTTGTAGATATCTTTTGCGAAACCGATGTGTACAACCGGTTTTGACAATTCAATGTGACCAAAGTGACCCGGACAGGTACCTACCCTACCACCGCAACTTTTACACACTAAACCAGGGTCAATGACACCCAATCTTGTATCCATCAATCCACCGTCGATTGGGTAACCATCGTCGTCGTATGTGTCTGCTGTAACTATTTTAGCTACGGACATTATCCTTGTTTGTTCAGGAGACAATAAACCAAAGGTAATGTTTCCAATTTCTTTTGGAACGTCGAACCCATTCATAAATTTTCACCTATGAGGTAAATTTTTTAGTTATTTCAATTTATTTCGATTATCTAATTATCCATATCTTGATAATTTCAACGATTTAATTTAAATTTTACTTAAATTTTACTTAAATTTTATTTATTTTGGATTATTTAAATTAAATAACGTGTTTTCCAATAACAATACTATTAAATTAAAATAAATATAGAGAATAATTATGCTCTATCTTTTAATTTTAATTTAGGGTCTATACCCATACTTTTAAGCTCATCAAGCAATAATTTGAAAGCGTATGCAATTTTAACTGATGGAATTTTCCTATTGTCTTGTACGTCTTCAACTTCCCCACAGATTGGGCAGAATTTAATTCCTCTTTTAAAGTCGTAAATAGCGATTTCTCCACATTTTGCACATACGTAATCTTCGTGAGGGTCAGACTCGTCCAAAAGTCTTTCTTTTAAGAGCAAAGCAGCACCGTGTGCAACCAAAACGTCTCTTTCCATTTCCCCGAACCTAAGACCGCCTTCTCTTGCTCTACCTTCGGTAGGTTGTCTTGTAAGAACTTGGATAGGTCCCCTACTTCTTGCGTGGATTTTACCTGCAACCAAGTGGTGTAATTTCTGGTAGTATGCAACACCGACGAATACTTCACATTCAAGTTTTTTACCGGATTTACCTTCGTAAACAGTTTCTTTACCGTTGTGTTTGAATCCGTGAGCTTCAAGAGCATCTCTCAAAGACCACTCACCTTCACCACTGAAAATGGTACCGTCAATTCTTCTACAGTCTAAAGAACCTACTTTACCACCAATCATTTCCAAAACCTGACCAATGGTCATCCTTGATGGAACAGCGTGCGGGTTGATGATTAAATCAGGAATTACTCCATCTTCTGTAAATGGTAAATCTTCCTGAGGTACAACTAAACCGATAACCCCTTTCTGACCGTGTCTAGAAGCAAATTTATCCCCTAATTCTGGAATTCTGGAATCTCTTACTCTAACTTTTGATAAACGGTTACCTTCTTTTGTTTCACTTAAAATCACTAAGTCAACAGTACCTTCTTCACCGTGTCTGATAGTTACTGATGTGTCTCTTCTTTGTGATTTTTGTTGTAATGAAATCTCGTTTTCCTCTAAGAATCTTGGAGGGGAGGTTTTACCGATGATAACGTCACCAGATGATACTTCAGACTCTAATTCGATTAAACCATCACCCCCTAAGTTTCTGTAAGCACCTTCTGCCCTGTAACCTCTAACGCCCTTTTCAGGTACTTCAAAGCGGTCTAATTGACCCCCAGGGTATCTTTTTTCAAAGCTTTCGTAGCTTCTAAAGAATGTACTTCTACCAAGACCTCTATCGATGGAAGCTTTGTTTATGATGAACGCATCCTCCATATTGTAACCTTCATAACTCATAACTGCTACAACGAAGTTTTGTCCTGCAGGTCTTTTATCAAAACCTAAGATTTCCTGGTGTTTCGTTCTTACTAAAGGTACTTGAGGATAGTGTAACAAGTGACCTCTTGTGTCCATTCTCCATTTTATGTTTGCCATTGGGATACCTAATGACTGCTTACTCATCGCTGCCGCCATTGTAATCCTTGGAGCAGAGTTATGTTCTGGATATGGGGCTACACCTGCACCGATACCTAAAATTGAAATAGGGTCGATTTCCATGTGTGTTGTACTTTCATTGATATCTTTTTCATATATTGCAATATATGCGTTTTCTTCTTCTTCCGCATCCAAATATTCTGCTAAACCTTTTTCAACTAAATCGCTAAATGTAAGCTCTCCTTCTTTCAATAACTCTAAGTGTTCTTGAGTAATTTTAAGCTCACCATTCTCAACCACTAACAAAGGTCTAACAGCTCTACCACCATCTGTAGAAATATGAACGTCGTTGCTTTCTTCGTTAAATGAAATGGATGTATACGGCGAAATTCTTGCATTTCGTCTTGATTCCCTTAAATTTCTAACGAGTTCTTCTGGATTTTCGACGGTGTCGATTAATTTTCCATTAACATATACATTCGTTTTGTTATCCAAGGTTTTCACCTTTAAAGTTCAAATTAACTTTTAATAATACATTAAATACATTATATTAAATTTAAATCATTTTAATAACTAATTGAGCTTATAATTTGTAAAATGTAAAAAATGTAAATAAAGTAAAGTAAATTAAAATTATTATTAAATTAATTACATTTTTATCAAATTTTATTACTTCTCAATTGCATTAGTTATTCTTTTTAATTATTCTAATTCTTTTTGAATTTCTTTTTCAATTTCTTCGTCATCTTCGCTTTCTTCATCTTCTTCAGTAGATTCATCTTCTGAATTTTCTTCGTCATCTTCGCTTTCTTCAGCTTCAACAATTTCTTCAGATTCTAAATCCACTTCTACATTTTCTACATTTTCTACTTCTTCGCTTTCTTTAGTCTCTTCAGTTTCCTGTGTTTCCGATACTCCTGCCAATTCTTCTCTTAATTCTTTTTCAATTTCAGAATCGAGTGAATCAATAGGTTCAATTTCCTCAGCGATAGGAATTATTTCTCTTGAAATACCCATACTACTTAATAAATCAATTATCGAGTCGTCAGTTTCGTCTGTTGTAACTTTACACATTACTGCTAAGTTTTTAACCAAACCACAGTTAGGACCTTCCGGTGTTTCTGAAGGGCAGATTTTACCCCATTGCGTAGCGTGCAAGTCCCTTGCCTCGAAGTGAGGTTGTGAACGTGACAATGGTGACACAACTCTTCTTAATTGAGAGGTTGTAGCCAAATAACTAGTTCTATCTAAAAGTTGGCTTACACCAGTTCTTCCACCGACCCAGTTTCCTGTAGCCATTGCGTGTCTCATTCTTTCAGTTAAAACGTCACTTCTTACTGCTGCTTGAATTGAAGGTTCTTTGTTCCTTATTGATTGTCTTTCGAGTTGGTATTTGATATCTTTAACTAACTGGTTGAATGAATTTCTGAATAAATCTTCCATCAAATCTCCAGCTAATTTTAACCTTTTATTGGAATAGTGGTCCTTATCATCTTCAACCCTTAAACCTAAGTATAACTCAATTGAGTTTTTAGCCATTCTACCCAAGTATTTAGCTTTTGTTCTCATATCTGCAGGTTCTACACCTAAGTGAGGTAATAAGTAACTGCATAAGATTGTTTCAGCTCTTTTTAACTTGTATTCTCTTGGTTGACCTGGTGCAACTCTCTTTCCGATGTGTTCAAGTGCATCTTCTCTTGTATTTATGCTGTGTTCTTCCCTTACCTCTTGTAAGTTTGCAACTAACTGCATAATTACGGATGGCTCGTCAGAAATTAATTCTATGATATCTCTATCGGATTGAGCACCTAAAGCTCTCATTAATATAACTAATGGGATGTTACTTGGCATACCTGGGAAAGAAACATTTAATAAACCGTCTGGGTTTCTTTCTACTGCACATAATGCCCTAAATCCGTGTCTTGTAGAAAATACTTTTGCTACATCGACCATTTTGTTGTTTTTCTCTACTTTTTCACATAAAATCCTGTTAGGGATTAAATCTTCTTGAGCTACTACCGCTTTTTCAGAGCCGTTAACAATAAAATATCCCAATGGGTCTTCAGGATCTTCACCGTACTCAATTAATTCTTCTGGCGATTTTCCTTTTAAGTGACATATGTCAGAACCTAAAATTACAGGTAGTTCACCCATATAAACGCTTAAAGGAGATAATTTTTTCTCTTCTTCGCCTTCTCCAACATATGGTATAATTTCTAAATACATTGGTGCAGAATATGCTAAATTTCTAATTCTAGCTTCCATAGGGGTTATTGGCTTTACTGAACCGTCAGCTTCTTTATTAACTGGTTTAGATACAGTAACTTGTCCAAACTCAACCCTATATCCGGATTTAATTTCAGTGTTTACTCCACCAACTTCGGAAATAATCCTTTGAACTTTGTTTTCAACAAAGCTGTTAAATGAGTCGATGTGGTGTTTAACTAAATTATTTTCTTCAAAAAATGCATCAACGATAACTCGGGACTTCATATATCTCCCTCATTTTTGTTTAATATAACAATTAATAATGGCTAAGATTTAACATGCTAATTTATCGGTAATTTATTTTAATTTATTTTAATTTATTTTAATTTATCTTAATTTATAGGATAAATTTAATATACTGATATACCCAAATAAAAATTAAATAGATAACGGGTAACTAAAATTTAATAATATAGCAGATTAACCTAGTAATTTTATTTCTATTTTTAATTTAATTATTAGTATTATTTTTATTTCATAGTATATTGAATTTAAATTCGTAATTATCGCTACGAGAACGTTTAAAGCGTAACATAAAGTTTGCAGATTTGCAAGATATATAATGATTGACTTGTGCTAAAAAATTATTTACTTATCGTAGTGACCTATTACCGGTTACTTAGTAAGCTGTAAATTATAAATTACTTAATAATTAATTACGTAATTCTAAATTATCCACCAATTAGATGTTTGTAGGTACTACTAATCTAAAGTATACAGTTTCGCCAGCAGTTTCACTTGGACGAGTAATTTTAACTACGTCACCTTCTTTTGCACCTATTTCAATGACTACAGGGTCAATATCGAGCAACTTAGGCAATTGTTGAATTTTTATATTATACTGCTTAAGTAAAAGTGGTATCTCTTCTTTTTCGATAAGTTCATGCTTTGGAACCATGTTATGAGACAATAGCTTCACAATTTGGCCTCCTTTAGTTTAAAATAAATATAAAATAACAATCAGAAGTTAATGTAATACGATTAATTGCCTAATTTATTTGTACAATACCATGTTATATGTTATATAATAATTATTAACACGTTTGATTATTAAATTTTACAGCCAGTATTCAGTTTATTGAAGTAATTTTATTCAATAAATCTGCTAAATAATAAAATTTTTTTATATATTATACAAATTATTATACAAATTTATCGTGAAATAATAGTATCATAAAAAGTAGGGATATCTAGTATATATTACTTTCTATCATTTTAAAAATAATTATTTAATGTAGTATAATATTAAAAACATATTAAAGCATTGTAAAATATATTAATTATTAATTAAAAAATTCAATAAAATTATATTCTAGGAATGTAACTTAGAGGATGTAAAAAATCATAACCAAAATAATATAAATATGGACTAGATATATTACAAGATTAAACTTATTTACGATTACAAAACTTTAAAAAACAATAAAAACTACGATTAACTTAATAATTTGTAATACGATAGAACTTCGAGAGGGTTCGTATGAAAACAATAAAGCAGATAAACGAAAAAATCAAAAATGGTGACGCAGTAATCGTAACTGCGGAAGAAATGATATCCATTGTGGAAGAAGAAGGTGCAGAAAAAGCATCTGAAACAGTAGATGTAGTAACTACAGGTACTTTTGGAGCAATGTGTTCTAGCGGAGTATTTTTAAACTTTGGACATTCCGACCCTCCAATCAAAATGATGAAGACTTATTTAAACGGTGTAGAGGCATATTCCGGTCTTGCTGCTGTTGACGCTTACTTGGGCGCTACACAAGCTAACTCAGATGATGATATTGGCATTGATTACGGGGGAGCTCATGTTATAGAAGACCTTGTAGCAGGTAAGGAAGTAGAATTGGAAGCTGAAGGATATACAACGGATTGTTACCCAAGAAAAAGAGTTTCTACAATTATAACAATTGACGATTTAAACCAAGCAATGTTATTTAACCCTAGAAACTGTTATCAATCATACAATTCTGCTACAAACAGTAGAGATGAAAAATTATACACTTATATGGGCAAATTATTACCTGAATTTGGAAACTTAAATTATTCAGGTGCTGGACAGCTTAACCCTATGCAAAATGATTTCAACACAACTACAAAAACATACAATACATTAGGCGTAGGTACCAAAATCTTCGCAGGTGGTGCACAAGGCTACATAGCGGGAGAAGGTACACAACACAGCCCCGCAGGTGGATTTGGTACATTAGCCATTCAAGGTAACTTAAAAGAAATGGATACCAAATACATTAGAGGAGCTACGATACCTAAATATGGCTCAACTTTGTTTATGGGTATTGGCATACCTATTCCCGTACTAAATTCAGAGATTGCGCAAACATGTGCAATAAGAGACGAAGATATTAAAGTCCCTATTCTTGATTATGGTATACAAAGAAGAGATAAGCCAACATTGGGTGTTACAAACTACAAAGATTTAAGAACTGGTAAAATATCCATGGAATTGGATATAAGCGGTGAAAAAGTAGATAAATGTATTAGAACTACGTCAGTTTCAAGTTATAAAACATCCCGCGAGATTGCAGGCGAATTGAAAGATTGGATTATCAATAAAGAATTCTTCTTATCTGACAGAGTTGCAGGACTTAACACCTGTGCTCCAAAACCTATGAAAGCAGATGCAAAACTCGTTAGAGATATAATAAAAAGACCGCCTATAGTTGCAAAAGAGACTATTTCAGTTTCAGAAGCTTCAAAAATATTAATTGAGAAAAATATAAACCATTTACCAATAGTTGATGAAAATAACTGTATAATGGGAATTATAACATCATGGGATATTGCAAAAGCTATGGCTCAAAGTAAAACTACCATTTCAGATATTATGACTAAATATGTGGTATGGGCTTCACCTGATGAACCTATAGAGATGGTTGCTAAGAAAATGAGTGCAAATAACATTTCAGGATTACCTATTGTAGATAACAACAAAAAAGTACTTGGTGTTATATCAGCAGAAGATATTTCAAAGTTAATTGGGCATTATATCTAATATTATCTAATATTATACTATATTACATAATATTATCTAATATTATACTATATTACATAATATTATCTAATATTATTCAAAATAAAAAATTTAATAACCGATTCAACATTGATTAAATGATTAAATGATTAAATTAAAATGTATTGTATCAATAATGTGAATTAAATCATCGAAAGGTTTATAGGTGACTAATTTGAAAAAAAGAATATTTTATTGGATATCTGGAAGAAATGTAAAAAAACCAATCGTTTCAGATATAATAAAAACTTATGATGTAGACGTTACCATATTAAAGGCTAAAATGGAACCAAGCGAAGGTTTTTTAACCTTAGAATTAAATGGAAATGAAGATAACGTATTGAACTCAGTGGAATATTTAAAAGAATACGGGGAAGTAGAAGATATTTCTCAACCTATTCAAAAAAAGGAAGAAAAATGTATCGATTGCGGTGCTTGTATTGTGCATTGCCCAGTTGGAGCTATTAAGTTTGAAGAAGACTTTTCAGTTACATTTGACATTGATGAATGTATTGGTTGCAAAACTTGTGCTAAAATATGCCCTACTAAAGCAATTGTTGTCTACGACTTGTAATTAAGAATAGCGTACATATGTAGTATTATGTAGTATTATGTAATATACTATAATACAATATTTATACTACCAAAATCTTTAAATTTAATTACATACATTTCTATTTTTTAATATATTATTTGTAAATATTATTGTAAATATTATTATAAATCTTAATTATAATAAATTAATTTTATTATTTTGGTGATATTATGACACTAAATTTAAAAGTAAAATTTTTTGCCAGTTGTAAGGAAAAATTTGGTAATGAATTAGATTTAAAAATTGAAAAATCCAAATTAACAGTTGCAGAATTAGTATCTGAATTAGAAAAAAATAAAATCGACATTAAAAATGATTTTGAAAATGGAAACGTAATTATCTCCTATGACTTTGAAATAATGAGTAATGAAGATATTATTGAAAAAGATGGAGAATTAGGTATATATCCGCCAGTATCTGGCGGTTAAATTAATTAAAATAATGAATATAAAATAAATACGGTGAAATTATGACTGCAATTTCCAAATCAAAATGTGGAAAATGTGGAAACGCATTTAATGATGATGAATTATACTTTCAAAAGCATTCGGGCACTAAATTTTGTAAAGAATGTTTTATAAAAGATACACAAAGAAAAGTAAGAAAAAACCTTGGTAAAAACATTCTTAAAAACCATATGACCATTGGCGTGGGCATTAGCGGTGGTAAAGACAGTTTAGTTATGGCACATATACTAAATGAATTCTTTAATCAAATCCCTAACTCAAAAATCATTGGTATTATGGTTAATGAAGGTATCGAAGGATTTAGAAATGATGGAATTGAAAAAGGAATAAAATTTTGTGAAGAATATGGTATCGAATATCATATTGTTACTTTTTTGGAGTATATCGATTCAGACCTTGATACTATTGTAACTATTGCGAAAGAAAAAAATATGACTATGAATCCGTGTTCTTTTTGCGGTGTGATTAGACGTAAAATCTTGAATAGGGTTGCAATTGAAAAAGGTTGCGATTACTTAGCGATAGGACATAATTTAGACGATATTTCCCAAGCGGTAATGATGAATTATATAGAAGGAGATATTAAAAAACTTGCGATATTAGGCAAATCCTCTCAGAGTGACAAGTTTGTTAAAAGAATAAAGCCACTTTCAAAGATTCCCGAGGAAGAAGTTAAATTATTTGCAGACGTTCTTAAAATGGATTATCATAAAGAACCTTGCCCTTACTCGTGTCTATCATATCGTTCGGAAGTTTCAGATATTATCGATACATTAGAAGAAAAGCACGCTGGAGCCATGTACTCTATAGTAGCAGGTTATGAAAGACTTTTGGAGTATTTAGAAGTTCCAGACTCTGTTAACGTATGTGAAAAATGTGGTGAGCCATCTGCTTTAAAAATTTGTAAAGTATGTAGCTTTTTAAAAGATTTAGGTTTGGAAGAAAATTCTAAATTTTAAATAAACTATTTTTTTATTTTTATTTTTATTCTATTACTTTATTAGTTTATTAGTTTATTAGTTTAATTTTATTTTAAAAAAGTAAAAAAGAAATTTATATTTTATTATTTTTTTATATTTTAATAATTAATTTGTCATTGATTGAATAGGTGCTGGTATTCTACCGCCTCTTGCAATGAATTCTTCGGATGAAAATTCACTTACTGGCATGATTGGAGCTGTACCCAACAATCCACCATATTCTACGTGATCTCCAACATCTTTATTTGGAACTGGTATTAATCTAACTGCGGTTGTCTTTTTGTTAACCATACCGATTGCCATTTCATCTGCAATGATTCCTGAAATTGTGGAAGCTGGTGTTTTACCAGGTACTGCAATCATGTCTAAACCTACTGAACATACACAGGTCATAGCTTCTAATTTTTCAATTTTAAGAGCTCCGACTTCTGCTGCTTCAATCATACCTGCATCTTCACTTACTGGGATAAATGCACCACTTAAACCACCCACGTTTCTTGATGCCATAGCTCCACCTTTTTTAACAGCGTCGTTTAATAAAGCAAGTGCTGCTGTTGTACCGTGTGTACCACATCTTTCTAAACCCATAGCTTCCAAGATGTTTGCGATACTGTCTCCGATTGCAGGTGTTGGAGCTAATGATAAGTCAACGATACCAAATTCAACATCTAAGTTTTTAGCAACTTCTCCACCAATCAATTCACCCATTCTTGTGATTTTGAATGCAGTCTTTTTGATTTGGTCACTTACAACATCTATTTTTTCTCCAGGTAATTTTTCGAGTACTGCTCTAACTACACCCGGACCTGAAACTCCCACGTTTATAACTGAGTCTCCTTCTCCAACACCGTGGAAAGCTCCTGCCATGAATGGGTTGTCTTCTGGTGCATTACAAAATACAACAATTTTAGCACAACCAATTGCATCTTTTGTTATTAATGAGGTTTCTTTTATGATTTCCCCCATTTTTTTAACTGCGTACATGTTTATACCAGCTTTTGTGGTAGCAACGTTTATTGATGAGCATACTCTGTCTGTTTTTGTCATCAATTTAGGTATTGATTGAATTAATCGTTTTTCTTCAGGAGTTGCTTTCTTTTGAACTAATGCTGAGTAACCACCAATAAAATCTACACCAACATCCTTTGCGATTTTATCGAGTGTAACGCCTACTTCCACACATGCGTCAATAGCTTCTTCCTTGTTTAATCCTTTTAAGGTTGGCCCCATTATTAAACCGATAGGGGTTACTGATATCCTTTTGTTTACGATTGGAATTCCGTATTTATTAGCCACAGCGTCTGCTGTTTCTACAAGATTTCCACCCAATCCAGTTACTTTTTGGTAGATGTTATCTGTTAATAGGTCCAAATCTTTGTCCACACAATCCTTTAAGTTAACTCCTAAGGTGGTTGTTCTTATGTCCAAATTTTCATATTCAATCATTTTTACGGTTTCTATAATCTCATCGGCAATATACATATAAACACCTTTTAGTTTTTTAGTTTTAATTTTATTTATGTGATTTTTTAAACTTTTTTTAAACTTGTTTTATTTGCATCATAAAATAATCTAGTTTGAAAATGATATTTCATACATATGTGTGTTTTAAATTTAAAGTTAATGTTTTTTAGAAATAATTTGTATATAATTTTATGGGTAATATTAAAACAATTTAACTTATCGATTAATGTATAAGGGCTAGATTAGGGTCCTAATAAATTAAAGAATTTAAAAAAATAAAATAATAAAAAATAAAATAATAAAAAATAAAGTAGAATATGATAAAAGATAAAAAATAAAATAATAAACAAAATAAAATGTTAGCACATGCAATTATAAATTATACTTTGAATATTTGAATTATTCAAAGTCTTTTTTAATTAATGAGTGCATTACTGAATTTTGCCCTGCATATTTCGAACAGTCTCTTTCTGAATAACCAACTTTTGAAGGAGTTAAAGTTTTACTAAATATTAACTGTCCAACTCTCTGATTTTTGTACAATATTACTGGTTTATCATAAGCTACGATTTCTAACGTTATTTTACCGTGGAAACCTGTATCGATCCAACCTGCTGTTTGATGAGACTGTAAGAATACTCTTCCAAAGCTACTTCTACCCTGATATTGTGCACATATGTTGTTTGGGAGCTTTATGTATTCATTTGTAGTGCCTAAAAGGCCACCACTAACGATTTTATCGACATTGTATTTTTCTTTAAAATACTCAATTGTAGGTTCATCAAGATGATAATTTAAAGGACATATCATTATTGAATCGTCGATACTAAACTTTATAGGTTTTAATTCTTCCTTAATATCATAAACTGGGCTTGAATACCTTATGAATTCACTTCCCAATGTAACATCATAAGAGCATGGACCCACACATTTTTCATTAAATGGAGTTATTTCTAAATTTCCCGCATTTAGTTCATTTAATATATCAGTATCACTTAACATCATAATTTCACCAAATTCACTCGAATTTCAAAAAAAGAGATAAAATAAGTATTATTTTTAATTGGTTGTATAATTAAATATTATCAAAATTTCTAAAATACTATTTACATAACATAGGTTAGTCAACTATATCATTGTATCGATAAATAAAAAGTTAGATAATAAATCAAATAATAAAGTTAATTATCATCACTGCATTCTTTATCAAAATCGTCACATTCTCCTTCTAAATCGCTCATGATAACATTTTTACCATTTTTACAAGGTATTACTCTTATTGTAGCATCTTCATATTCAGAATACAAATTTTTACCCATTGTTAATCTATCTAAAAATATAGCAATTGCTGCAACTTCAGAATGTGGCTGATTACCCACTGAAACGTTGTAATCCGCTAATTCGTAAGCCTCACGAGGCACCTTTTCAGCACCGATGATTACCAAGAGATTTTTAGGTTCTTTTTCTTTTTTATTTACTTTTTTATTTTCATTTGATTCATTATCTTCAGCAGGATAAACT
The DNA here is from genome assembly GCF_017875395.1 of Methanococcus voltae. Classification (NCBI taxonomy): domain Archaea; kingdom Methanobacteriati; phylum Methanobacteriota; class Methanococci; order Methanococcales; family Methanococcaceae; genus Methanococcus; species Methanococcus voltae. The sequence continues at coordinate 168,775 of NZ_JAGGMO010000001.1, forward strand.
TTTTCTATAATTTCAGGCATTATTTCATTGATATTTTCGCCATACATTGTTAAATGTGCTACAACGCCATTATTTTTTTTAAATTCTTTTACATAAGATTTCCAAGAATCAGCTACTTTAAATTGAAAATCTCCGCCCCAGCTATCTGTTATTCTATCTACACTTTCATTTACGTGTTTATCGCTACTTGTAAATATTATGTTACTTGCACCTAATGCTCTTGACGTAAGTGCCACGTGTGTGGAAATTCTCTTATCTCGTTCGCCCCTATGCCCTAATCTCATTACTTCTATCATAAAATCACCAATACATACGATTTTGTGTTTCGTCCTTTCGATCAAATTTTATCAAAAATAAAAATATAATAATCTCTTAATGTAATTTGACATTATAATTTATATAAATAACGAATTATACATAAAATTAATTTCAAGAATCAGGAATAAACTTCAAAAAACTAAAAAAGGAAAAAAGAATTATTTATTTATTAATTTTTTATTTTATTGTATTTTATTAGTATACTATTATAATATTATATTAATATAATATTATATATTATTTTGAGTAATTACCGTAATCTACGCTAAATACTTTAAATCCAGGCTGCACTCCATTTGCAGTTGGGTCTAATGACTCTTTTTCAAGTTTTATTGTCTCTAAACCTTCACCATCGAAGAAGTGTAATTTTGAATATACGCTGTCTTCTAAGTTTGCAGTAGCCACCCATGAGTTTGATGAGTAAACTGGATTATTTACGTTATCCGTACCAATGATTAAATTCTTATCAACTTTTATTAATATACTTAGTTGACCATTAGGGTCTGCTAAGGAATTGTACATTTTAGATTCGCCATTTTCTTTAACCATCAATTTAACTTTGTGCATATTTAATTGTTGGGTTTTAACTTGTCCATCACTTGTTACTGCCATCATAGCACCGGTTAAAGTTTCATTTCTAACTTCAATCAAGGTGTAAATGTTGTATTCAGCGGTTTGTTGGATTAATGACCTAATAATTAATGTATCGTTGATATTTGTTGCATATGTTTGCAATCCTTCGAAAGAACCTGCTTCTCTCTCACTTCTTGAGGTACTTGCAGGTAAACTGAAATCCCAGTTACCGAAATAACTCCATACTGAAGCTATCGAGGTCATTCTATTGTATGTAATTAAATAATCTGGATTTGTAACTTTTGGGTGAGTTGCATCTAAAATTTCAGACACTTCTGAATCCGTGAATTTATAGGAACTATTTTTCAAAGCTTTTTCGGCATCTGATTTTGTCAACGGTAAGATTTCATTTAAAACGTCTACCGTATTTTTAATAGAACCTGTCTTTTTAATTAGTACGCTATCGGTACTATATGCTTTATCGCCAGAAGAAGCCAACATTCTAAATATACCATTCGCAAGGCTCTCATTGGAGGTTGAAAATGCTCTACCTACCCAGTAAGCTCTTGGAGTGTTTTGGCTACTTCCATCGAAAGTTACCATTCTGTCAGTTTTCCATGTATAGATGTGACCATTATCCCACCAACAGGTTACAACTGAATTATTTGGCGTTTGTGTATTTATCCATTCTAAACTTTCGCCCCAACCGTCGTTATATGTTGGTACGCTGTAGAATGGAACTATTGTAGCTATTGTAGGTGTAATCAATCCAATTGCTAATAATATCATAAATATTTTATTCATTACTAACTTTCTATTGGATTCTGCGATTAATTCTGCCACCTTATAGATTATTAATATTGCTAATGATGTAAGCATAATTCCTTCTGCGATAGGTACGTAATTTGAAGGGAATAACATCCTAACTAAATCTGTACTATCTGCACGATATACTGTAAATAAAGCATACAATACAATTATAGCAATTGTTGGGTATGCAACATATTCATATTTTTTATCGAGATTATTTTTAATAAATTGTTCAATGAATCCGACAAATATACCTACACCGATTGATAATGGAGGCACCATTAATGCTACGAACCTTACACCTTTTGATGCTGCCAAGAATGTAACAGCAAACCATATGATGAGTAGTAAAGCATATTTTATATCTATTTTATCAGCTAATCCATTTGAGATTTGTTTTACAGGCGTTAATACTTTCCTAAACAATGATAAGAAAATACCGATTAAACCTATTGCAAATAAGTGAATGCTTCCTAATGATGAGCTTATTATTTCATCGAATGATGAGGTGTCTAACTCAGAAACTGTGGTCAAAACGTTAGGCCAACCAGTTTGTGAAGAAACTTCATCTAATCCAATATAGGTCAACGGAGCTTTTAAAACATTAACCATAGTGTCTATACCATATGTCGCTGTTATCAATATTGCTCCACCGATAATAAATAAACCAGAAATTTTTAAAATATTTAACATTTCCAATTTTTCAGATTCAATTTTATCTTTATGATTATTATTTTTAGATTTGGTATATTTTGCAGTATTATTGTATTTAATTCCCTTGTAAATTGCATATAATGCTAAGAATGCAATTACGATGTAGTATCCATACCACCAAGCTGCCCACATGAATGGATATAAGGCAAGCATCAATGTGGCTAACAAAGTGTATATTAAAGATTTATAGTTTTTCTCTTTTGAATAGTGTATTGCTTCAATAATAAACCATACAATGAATAATAAAGGTAATATCTCCAATATCGGGGTATCGGAAAATCCTGCCACTGTTTTTACAAATATTGAAGGCGATAATGAAGCCAGAATTGCTGCAACAGCTCCCCCTATGTCACTTGATGTTATTCTTCTTACAGTGAAGAAGATAGGCATAATCAAGAACATGCTCAATATTGCAGGAATCCAGAATGCTGCATTCATTAAAGTAACCGTAGGATCCATAGCGTGCCATACTTGATAAACCCAAACTGTTACGACAGTAAGTAAGTTAAAAGTTGCCCTGGCACCCGTGGGTCCATATTTATAGGAATCCCATGGGACTTGTTGCCCATCTATATTTTTTAAAGTATCTCCCGCATGTCCATTTTCGAGATAATTTTCAGACATTCTTAAGTAATAATAAGGGTCCAATGCTGTTAAATACATTCTACCGTTATCGTCTGAAAAAACATCTAAATATTGTTCGTTTGTCGTAAAACCCATGTCTGCAGTTTGTGCTCTCATTTGAAAGCTTAAAAATGCTAAAAATATAATAATTAATATTGTTTTTGCACATTTTACTTTTTTATCTTCAAAATTAAAATTAAATTTCGAATTTTTAGAGCTTTGATTATTTGCAGAATCGGAATTTTTGACTTTTTCGTTGTTTTCAGTCATTTTATTCCCTCTGTAAAGATATTTAGGAATATTTTTGATATCTATAAAGTATATAATTTTAATTTAATAATTTATTGTATATTTTGTAATTTTGCAATATGAATTAATGTATGAATTAATGTATGAATTGATAATTCTGTAAGATTATGTATTAAGCAGATAAAATATAACAATTTAAATTAATAATTAAATATACTGTGTTAGATAAATTTAATTATTATTTAGATATTTATCTACATTTAATATATAATTTATTGAAATAATATAAAACTAATATATGTATAGACATCAAATTGTAAATTAGTATTTACTTTTTGGATTTGATTAATTAAGTTAATGAATCATTAGTATTTTATTTATTGAAATATACATATCTATTCATTTAATAGCTATCTATATATAATTTATGAATTAATTCCTATTGTTAGTATATTTCTCAATATAATAAGGATTATAATAGAATAACATTAAAATATAGCTAAAAGCGGTGAATTTATGGTTTACAATAGTATGATTTTAGGAATAAACACGGTTTTCTCAAGGGGATATAGTATAATAATACTATTAGGTTTTTTTACAAGTGTTATTTTAACCAAATTTATGATTAACAAGATGATAGATTGTAAATTTGGAACTGATTTGCATAAAAAAGAAAAATTAAAAGTTGCTGAAATGGGTGGTTTGGCAATATTATTAACGTTATCAATTTTTTTACCATTTATAGAAGCTAATCTATTGGTGCCTGTATTAATAGCAGGTGTTTTGGGTATTATAGACGATATTGCGAAATTATCGCCTAAAGAAAAGCTCTTAATTCTCGCACTTTCTGCAATACCTACAGGATTGTTACTTGGTTTGAGCCCTATTTATATTGTTTTGTTAATGTTTGGGATTTCAATATGCTCTAACTTCACAAATATGCTTGCAGGATTTAATGGTCTTGAAATAGGCACTGGAACACTTGCATCCCTATTTTTAGCATTGATAATGCTACAGAATGGAGATATTATAGGTTTTAATAGTCTAATGCTATTTTTTGCGGCATATTTGGGTTTTTTGATATACAATAAATACCCCGCAAAAGTATTTCCCGGGGACACTGGAACACTACCAATTGGTGCGTTTTTAGCAACTCTGGCAGTTTGGAAAGGTGCTGTATTACCACTTATTATCATTATGATACCTTACATCATAGATGCGAGTTTAAAATACTATAGTGCAGGAGTAACAAAACGGGAAGAACACAAACCAACACAATTGGGTGAAGATGGTAAGCTATATGTGGCAGGAGGCTACTTGTCATTACCTAGATTAATACTTATGAAAAAACCGATGCGAGAATATAATATCGTCTTTGTTATTTGGGCGTTAGAAATTCTATGTGGAATTACTGCTTTATTTGTAAATTCTACAGTTAAAATAATTTAAAAAACTAAAAAACTAAATTAATATTATTTTAATATTATTTTATCCATTATTTTTAAAATATTGTTATCAAAAATAACTAACTTTATTAATTTTGTTAAATCTTTTAAAATAATAATGTAATAATAATGTAATATAATAATATAATAAAACCTTTAAATTCTTTAAAAACATTAAAATTGTATTTAACAGCTTTAAAAAACTTATTTTTAAAAAAAAACCTGAAAAAAATAAAAAAATTTAAAATTGGGAACATTAGGGGTATCAAATTATTATTTGATAATAATTTATTACTCTTATAATATATAAATATTAGGATTTAAGATTAAGAGTTATGTTTACTTTTGTTTACTTTTTAACTATCTTAGATAACATAGGGTGTAAATCTGATAGCTGTTCTTGAACCAATTGCTCGTAGAATCTGTAAACGATTGATACTGTAAGTAATACCCCAGTACCGCCACCTAATGCACCAGTAAAGTCTGCAAGTGCTGCAAGGAGACCTACAAATGCTGAACCCATAACCGTGATTGGTTTGATGTATCTTTTTAATCTGTTTTCAATGGATTTATTACTTTTCCTGAATCCTTTGATTGCCATATTCAAACCGCCAAGTCTCTGTGCCATTGATTTAGCATCGAGTCCGGAAGTCTCAACCCAGAACAAACCAAATAATACACAAAATCCTATCAAGAACAATGTATAAAGTATTGCATGAATAGGGTCAGCGATTACATTTGATAATCCATATGGTGTTGAGAAGTAGTATGCAATACCATCTATTGCCCTACCATTTGAATAAGTACCCAATAAAGGGAATCCTATTTTATAAAGTACTAAACCCCAGAGTTGGAAGTTTGCAAATAAAGCTGCTGCAAGGATAACAGGCAAGTTTGAAACATAGATAAACTTAATTGGGTATTTACCTACTGCACCTTTAACTCTACCGTGAGCTAATGGTATTTCAACCCTAATACTTTCAGCATAAACTACAACGAAGAATACTGCTATTGTAGCTAATATTGGCAATATGTACTCTAAAGCTGGTCCCATACTTCCTGAAACTAATGCGCTGAAAAATTTCCATAAATAACCTTGTGGACCTAAAGCACCCACAAATATTGTTTGGGAAACCCCTGCTGCAATGAATAATCCGATACCGGAACCTATACCGTATCTTGAAACAATTTCATCCAAGTAGATAAGTAATATAGCACCAATTGCTAACTGCAATATTAAAGCCAATGACATCATTGGCGTAAGTGCTCCAAAAGCTCCTGCTAATACGAACATTCCAGCTTCTAAGAAACATAAGAATATACCAAATGCTTTTTGGAGACCTTGGAATAATGCTCTGTTATCAGGCTTTGACATATCTAGCTTAACCAATTCAGAACCTATTAACAACTGCATTATGATACCTGCGGTAACGATAGGACCGATACCTAATGTGATAAGAGTACCCATTTTTGATGCTGTAACAGTTTGCCAAAAGTCGAACAGCGCTGGAATTTCCGAACCGCCGGTATAAACGTCTATTGTACCCAATATGAAATATAATAGAAGTACAATTCCTGTCCAATAGAGCTTACCTTTAAATGATATTTCCCTGTCAGGTCTCTTAACTTCCGGTATATATTCTAAAACGGGTCTTATTTTTTGAAGAAATGTTTCCAAAATATCACCCAAATATTACATATATTGTAACCATTTAATGAGAAAATTATATTACAATACAGGTTTTATTTACGATTTTAATAATAAATTATGTATTCATAGATTAATAGTTTATAATCTATGGATTTAGTTGTATAATCTCCTAATTACATCAACATACATTTACATAGTATATTAATATAACGATTTAAATCGAAGTTAATATTAAATTATACACTGTCAAATCTGACAATTTTCATCTAATTTAGATAACCTAATTACTATAAACATTATAAACAAAAATACTAGATTTAACCATTCTAAAAGAGTATACACCTAATTTAATACCATTGATATATTTATTTTTTATTAAATTAAATGATTCAAATACACAAATTCCATAAAACACTTTTTTAGCAATATTCTTAAAAAAAAGCTTTTTTTCATAGATTTTTGTATAGTATTCACTATCATAAAAAATAAAAGCCAAAAGAAGAATTATTTGAATGCTAATTCTAATTTTATTGTTATTACTCTTAAAATTTTTAAGAATAAGACCTTTTTCAGAATTATAATTCAACAGCTTCTCCCCCTGCTGCTTCTAATTTTGCAACTGCGTTTTCTGAAAACTCTGTTGCTGAAACTGCCATAGCTAATGATATTCTACCTTTACCGAGTATTTTATCAATACCTAAAGCTGCCGCATCTACAACGATTTTGTCACCGTCTTTTTGGAATGCGTCAATGTTGCTTAAAACATATTCTTGGAGTTCTCCAACGTTAATTGTTTTTAAGTCTTTTATGAGGCTTGCGTGTCTTACAAATCCACTTCTTCCGAAGTAGTCAGGGTTGAATTTACAGATGCTTAACCATTTATGTTTTTGAACACCTGCGTTACCTCTACCCCCTCTGTGACCTGCACCTCTGTGCTTTTTAGCTTCTCCATAACCGCAAGTTCTGGAGCCTCTTAATTTAGTGATTTTTTTACTTTTTCTAATCATTAAGACCACCTTAAATTACAAATCTAACTATTATAACTTAACAAAAAGTTAATTACATCATCTTTATAATTAAATCGTTTATTTTTCCAGCTCTGTAACCTAAGGCTCCACCTACTGAAAAAGGCCTTTTGATTCCTTCTTTGTCGTATCCTTTTCTTGGAGGGTGTAATCTGAATACAGGTTTTACTTCTGTATCTTTTAACTTGATTTCGCCTGCCATAACTTTTTCAGCTAATTCTGAAACTGATAAATCTGTAGCTTCTTTAACAATTTCTTCGCTTACTCTGTTGTTGCCTGCTAATCTTCCTCTTTTTAAGATTAACTTTTCGAAGGTTTCGTTGTCAATTTCACCGTAAGTTACGAAATCCTTAACTTTTTTAACCATTCCAATGTAGTGCTCATTTTCTGGAACAATTACACAGTGGTTTACTTTGTGGAGTCTTAACATTTTTAAGGTATCAGCGATATCTTTTTTAACGCCAACACTTCCTCTTACTCTAATAACTGCGTAAGCCATGTTTTCACCATTGACCTTTTTATAGGCATTATATGAGTTATCCGTTAAACTTAACCGAATATCACATAATTTATTTTATAATAAATAGAAATTAATAAAATTATACAAAAGTATAATCAATTAATTAATAATTAATCGTTTTTAGATTATCGAGCTAATTAGAATACTTTGCCTTCTTTAAGACCTAATTTAGCCTTTTGAGCAGGTAAGCATTTTATAAAGTTTAAGTTGTTTAAAGAATCAAATACCGCTAATGCGAAGTTGTATGTTGTTCTTGTGTCTCCGAATGTTTTTGTCCAAACATCCTTAACACCAGCAAGTCCTAAAACTGCTTTAGCAACGTTACCTGCAACTAAACCTACACCTCTTGGTGCTGGTATAATTTGAACTTTAACACTACCGCATTGACCTTCTGCTGTGAATGGAATTGAGTGTGGTCCACCGCAACCGCATTCCCATGATCCGCAACCTACTCTTACTCTAATGAGTGATAATTTTGCGTGAGCGATAGCTTTTCTGATAGCTGGGCCAACTTCTTTAGCTTTACCCATGCCTACTCCAACGTAGCCGTTTTTGTTTCCAACTACTGCTGTAGCTCTGTATCTTGCTCTTCTTCCTGATTTGTGCATTCTTTGAACTAATTTAACGTCCAAAACTTGCTCTTCAAGTTCAGGTAAAAGTGCGTCAACAATTTCTGGTTCAAGTATAGGAGTACCTTTATCGATGATTTCGTCGATTGAGGTAATTTGCCCTTCCTTTACTAACCTACCAACTTGAGTTTTTGGTTCCCAAGCATCGGTGTTAAATCTTCTTTTTTCAGCCATTTTATCACCTTACAAGCTAAGGATTTTTTCTTTTATTTCTTCAAAGTGTGCTGGCAAATCTTCAGGGTTTAAACCTTTTTCTAAGTACTTTGAGAATTGTTTCTTGTAAGCGTCTTCGTCTTCAGCTTTTAAAACTTTTGCGTATGCAGCAATGTGAGCACCTGAAAGTCTTTCCTCGTCACCGATGATTTCATCGCCGTGTGGAATTTCTAAGCCTGCATCAAGAGCACCTTTTAAAACTGCGAAAATTGCAGCTCCTTTTGTAGCTCTGTGTAAACCTTTATCAAGTACTGCTTCTTCAATGCCTTCTTTTACAGCTTTTTTACCAATCAATAAACCTGTTAAGTACGCTGTTGGTAAGTTACCACAGTGTCCTTTATATCCTAATTTAACAAGTTCTTTTGAATGTGCTGAAGCTAATATGATATCTCCTTTCTCATCGTAAGCTACTACTTGAGCTACAATGTTGTTTAAGGATTTTCTCGCAACTAATCTTGGCTTACCAGACAATAATAATCCTAATCTTTGTCTGAAATCTGTTTTTCCTTCTCTTCTTCTTCTAAAAGGAACTCTGTACTTGGCGTTTGTTGCCATAACCATTCCTCCTTATAACTTTAGTTATAAATCGATAATAATTACTGAATATTGACTAATCGTTAATAGAAAGTTATTAAATCTAAAAATAAATCCAATAAGCAAATCCATTAAACCTATTAAATTCAATTAAACAATTGTAATTATTAATTTTAGTAATTATAAAGGATAATTATTTTATGAAAAGATTATTAAATCAAAATACTGAATCATAAAAACCCAATATCGCGATAATTATAATTAATATTATAATTGATATTTAAAATATTAATTTTTAAATTATTCGCTTGAGATACCGTGGTCTTTCATGTAAAGCTTCATGTGGTTTCTACTTCTGAAAGCGCCACCTTTAGCCATTCTGTACAATTTTCTGTACTGTGTTCTTTCGATTTTTTCGTCTTCTCTTAATTCTTTTAGCATTCTTCTTAAAGGTCTAATGGTGTTTATCCATTTTTCTTTTTTAGGAGTTCTTGCACCCTTAGCCCCTTTTCTAGAACCTTGGCCTTTTCTTTTGCCTTTTCTTTTCTGCTCTTGTATCTTTTTCTTTCTTGCGCTACTGATACCCTTTTCTTGTTTCTTAACAATGATTCCATCTTTCACTAAAGCTCTGATGTCATCTTTGGTAATTGCAAGTTTAACTTTTTCCAAGTTTTCAGGGTCAACCCATACTCTATCAATACCGCAATCGAGTATGTTAGCTGCAATTCTTCTTTGAGTTGATACATCCATAATATCACCTGTCTTTACATTTTCAGACGTATGGATTCGATTGTTATAATTGCAATAACATTAATTCATGAGAATTACTCTAATTAGCCTGAATTTGATAATTGAATATTAGAATTGAATTATTTACACATAAGTTCTTAATTTAAAATTAATTACTTAATTATTGTAATAATTCTTCTTGTTTTTGTTTTGAGATGTTTAAAATTCTAATGTTTAACTCGTTAGCTTTTTTAACCATTTCAATTCTTTTTCTCTTACCAACTGTTGATGCAATTCTTGCCGCCTGAGTTTCAGGGTTTAAAGCTGAAATCTCTTTAACGTTATTAACAAGAATGTCTTCTAAACCTGATGGGTGAAGATTTCTTACTAATGCAGGGCATCTGTATCCGATTTTAACTACAGCAGATCTGTGTTTCAATCCAATTCTCATACCACTGTGTTTACCGAATGGTCTTCTCCAGCTGGTGCCGATTCTTGCGGTTCTGTGGCTATCTTGTCTTTTGAATTCAGGTCTTTTCTGTTTCATTTTGAGTTTTAATCTCATTAATCTTTTAAAATCACTCATGAAACCACCTATAATACCTTACCTGCTTTTTCAACGATGTAGATACCGTCTTGGAATACTCTTGTATCTCTTCCGCTTACTTTAGTGGCTTGTTCAATGTTTGCAGCAGTTTGACCAACAAATTCTTTGTTAACTCCACTTACTACTACTTGTTCACCGCTTACCTTAACAGTAACTCCAGGCATTACTCTTGCAGTTCTTGGGTGTTTTTCACCTAAGAAATTGTCAATAACTACAACATCGCTTTTAACACTTACTTTCATAGGGAAGTGAGCGTATTTAATTGCTAATTTGTAGTCAAAGCCTTCTGTAACTCCTTTTATCATGTTAAGAGCGTGTGCTTTATATGTACCTACCATAGCGGTCTGTTTTTTATTTGGGAAAGAACATTGGATAACTAAGACATCGCCTTCTGTTGAGAATTCGATTCCGTTGTAATTTAATGTTTTTTCTAATTGTTTACCGCCGGATTTTACAGTAATGTTGTTGCCGTTTAGTTCAACATTTACATTTTCTGGGATAGTAACTTCTTCCCTAATGAGTGCAGCAACTGGCATAACTATACCTCCTCGTCTCATTGTATGAAAATACAATAATAATAAATAATATCTTAGGATATTAGCTTATAAATTTGCTTAACGCAATTAGTAGATGTATGAAATTAACCTTCCACCAATTCCGGCGTCTTTTGCTTCATCGTGAGTCATTAACCCTTTCGGGGTACTTACGATTAACAAACCGAAACCTTTTGCTGGTAAGTATCTCTTTTCAAACTTTTCAAATTCTTGATTTTTAACTGCGAATCTTGGTTTTACAGCGCCACATTTGTTAATCTGACCAATTAATGTTACTTTGTAAACTCCCGCTTTACCATCTTCGATGTATTCAAAGTTTCCAATGTATCCTTGGTCTTGCATAACTTTGAGTACTCTTCCAATTAATTTAGATGCAGGTTTTAAGTAAGCTGTGTTTTTACCTACGTTTTCACAGTTGGATATATGGTTCAATGCGTTCGCAAGAGGGTCCATTAAGCTCATACTGTTACCTCCTTGTCCTTTCTAATCCTTTCATCACTTAATCGTACTTTTTAAATCCTAAGTTTTGTGCCATTTCTCTAAAGCATTGCCTACATAAGTTTAAGCCGTATTTTCTAATAATTCCCGGTCCTTTTCTTCCGCATCTTTTACAAACCTTGGAACCTTGTCCAAATTTTTTCTTGAACGGTGCTTTTGTCATACATACTCACCTTATTCTTCAAGTACTTCCATATCGAATGTTGCTTTAACTAATTCGATAGCTTCGACTTTTTTAACTAAGTGTTTTTCAGGAATTGTGTTTCTTTTAAGCTTTCTTGATTTAACTCTGTATCCTGGCTTTTCAAAAGTTACACATACGTCCATACCGTATATTCCAACTGATGGGTCGTATTTTTGGCCTGGGAAGTCAATGTGTTCCGGAACACCAAATGAAAAATTACCTACTTTATCAAATGACCTGTCGTATAATACTTTACCAGATGCTTTGAAAGCAGTGAAAGCGTTCTTTAAAAACTCTTCAGCTTTAGTACCTCTTAAGGTAACTTTCAATCCAATTGGTAATTTTTTTCTGATTCCGAATGCAGGGTTAGTTTGTTTTGCCAAAGTTCTCACAGGTGCTTGTCCTGTAATATCTTCAATAACTTTAGCTCCAATGGTTAACCTATCTCCTGCTTCACCAACACCAAAGTTTACTGTAACTTTTTGAATTCTTGGTTTTTTCATCGGTTCTTTTTCCCATATTTCTTGGAATGACATATTTTGCCCTCCTAATCTTTTTAGGGTTCTTGTTTCTAAAGTTATATCTTTTAGAAATAATATTTAGAAATCTTTGAAATTAACCAATTTCAATTATCGTAAAATAATCAAAATTAATTCAAATTTAGCTAATCTATCATAAGTACTAACAAATTATCGAAATATTAACAATAAGTCAAATTATCAATAAATTATCAATAAATAACAATAGAATCAATAAACAATCTTTAATTAATTGATAAAATAATCATTAAATCATTAATTATAAATTGATTATTGGTTCATTGTCGCCTACGATAAATACGTAATCTTTAACGGTTTTAAATTGTTCGCCGTCTTTTGTTTCAAGTGTAATTATATCTGCATATAATTTTCTTTCTTCAATTTCTACGATTTTAGCGAATTCTCCAACGTGTTTACCGCCAGTAACGTATGCTAATTTGTTTTCTCCAAATTGAACATGTCCTGCAATTTTTTGTTCAGGTATTGATAATAAAATACTGTCGCCTGTTTTGTAAACGTCTTCTTCTGCTTTTGTAGCATCAGCAACGGTTACTATTTGGTTTCTACCATCGTGTAAGTTTAACTGGATGTGTCCACCTTTAATAACTGTTTTGTTTACAATTTTGCACAATTTTACATCAGCATTTTCAACTTTGTTCAAAGTTAATCTTCCGGCTTCGTCAAATAATACAACGTAATTTTCGTTCATTAAAGGAACTGAAATTAAATCCATTAATCCTACTGGAAGTTTGTATTCTTTTCTTTTTCTACCGTCGATTAAGATTTTTCCTGTTTGGATAATCTTTTTAGCTTCTCTTGAATTGTCAGCGTATTTTAATACATCTCTTATTATCAATAACAATGGTAATGATTTATCCATTGCGTGTGAACCAGGTGCAGGTCTTACTGTGAATGTTCTGACTTTTCTTGGGATTTGCCAGTTTGCTGGAGCGGCTAATCTTTTTAGATGTCTTTTAGGTCCTTTAACTGCCATGCTCACACCTCTTAATTATTAGCGTTTTTAAATCTCTTATCGTCTGAATCATCCAACTTTACAATCATCAAATTTGATGGGTGTATAGGGTATGATTTTTCTGTACCATCTTGTTTTTTGTTAACTACGCCTGCTACAATAACTTTGTAGTTTTTGTAACTTACGTTGGTAACTTCTCCTTCAACGCCTTTGAAGTTTCCTCTCATAACTTTTACCAAGTCTCCTTTCTTCAAAGGTATTGAATTCTTATTTACTTTTTCTTTTAACTCTTTTGACAACATCGCTGACATTAAGCTGTTTCTTAAATGTAACGGTGCGTTGTAGAGTGCTTTTCTTTGCTTTCTTGGCTGTTTTGAACTAGTCAACACCATTATTCCACCTTACTTATTTTTGTGACTCGATTAGTGAATAATTTTAGCCAATCTTGAAACACCAGGCCATCTTTCAGCAGCTTCTTTTGAAACTGGACCTTTGATTTCTGAACCTTTTGGTGTTCCTTCTGGTGTTACAATAACTGCTGCGTTATCTTCAAACTTAACTCTTGAGCCGTCTGCTCTCTTATATTCTTTCTTCTGCCTGATGATAATAGCAGGTAAAACTTGCTTTCTCATTTCAGGAGTACCTTTCTTAACTGAAACAAAAACCATCTGGCCTACACCAGCAGCTGGTAATCTTCTAACTACACCAGAGTAATTCTTAACTGATATAACTTCCAATTCTTTAGCTCCTGTATTGTCTGCACAGAATATTCTTGCTCCGTTTGGTAATGACCTTACTACGGTTGACCCGATTCCTTTCATGATATTCACCCATTTAAAGGAATTATTCTTGTATTGTCTTTTCGATTACTACAAAAGATTTTGTTTTGCTGATTGGTCTGCATTCCATAATTTTCACGATGTCTCCAACTTTCGCTGCGATACATGGTGAGTTATGTGCGATCATGCTAACTGTTCTTTTTTCGTATCTTTCGTACTTTGACAAGTATCGTATAATTTCTCTTTCGATTACAACTGTGTTGTGTCCTTTATCTGAGGTTACTACACCTTCAAATGTTTGACCTCTAACTGGTAATTTCCCGTGGAAAGGACAGTTTATGTCATCACAAACATTTTCAGGAGTTTTTACATCAATTCCTATGTTTGTCATTATTATACCTCCAGATATAGAGTGTATTTTGTATATGTGATACATATAATTATTAATTGGTATAGTCCCAGAGTAAATACGGGTTACAGGTATATAAACATTTTTCAGATATCAAAATACAATTTAATTATAAAAATAATTAACATATTTTACATATCATTAAATATTTTTTTCTGTTAAATTTATAATAATACTCATAAATCATACAAAATTAGCAAATCACTTTGCAATAATCAAAAAATCCACATATTCATTTTAAATCATCGTATTAGATAATACCTGATTCAAATAAACACAATTTTGATTATGTTTTGTATAACCCATAATACTTAATATACACACTTAATATAAGTTTAAATGCATCTTGGGACCATTAAAATAATTTCTAACGATTATAATAGGGTTATCCTTCAAAAGCCAAACAAATATAGACTTATATAAATTATATAAATTATATAAATTTTATATTTACTTAACATTTAATAAGGATAAATTTTTTTGAATTTTCTTTTCAACCTATCTTCAGGCCGTCCTACAAGTAAATTTCCATCGATTTTTACTTTAAAAAGACCCTCGGAAGTAGTTACGTCGAATTGAAATACTGCAATATCTTTTGGAATTTGAAATTCCTTATAAAGATACTGTACGTCATCGTCCGAGTGCTCGTTCTTTTGCTCGTTAGTAACAAAAGAATTTACCACTTTAGACTCAATGGTTAACGTATTTCTTGTTTCGTCAACAACTACTCCCTTTTTACCGATAAGTTGTTTGTTGGTACATTGAATTACTTCAACGCTTAACCCTATTAACTCATGTCTGAGAATATCTTTCGAAATTTTCATGGGTGTCCCTACCCAAATAAAGGCTTGTGGGTGTACTTACGTATCCACTACCTTTTCAATAATATTTAATGTAGTAAGTTAGTATGGTAATATAGTATATAAACTTAATTACAACTAATTATCTCACATCGATCATGTTCTTTGAGAAGCCCATACCTATGAGAATGTCTTCAGCTTTTTTCCTGTGATCTCCTTGCAATTCGATACTATCTTTCTTAACAGTTCCACCGCAAGCACAGATATCTTTTAATTTCTTTGCAAGGTCTTTAACGTCTATAAGGTCTGCGTCGAAGCCTTCAACAACAGTCATCAGTTTACCAAACCTACGTTTAGTAACGTAAACTTTTATTTTCTGTTCTTCTTTAGCTATTTCCTCACAAACACATAAATCTTTAGGTAAACCACATATTGGACAAATCTCCGGCATTAATGCACCTCTCGTTTTGATACAACGTTTTGTATTTTTTATAGGTTATATTCGATATATTATCGATATTTATATCCAATTTTATAATAATTATAAATAATCTGCATATTGTAATATCAATTATGCCATATTTATAGCTATTAATTTATATTATTTAAACTTAATGTCGACTTTTTATAAAAATACATTTTTTTAAATTAATTTAATATACAATGTACTTCAAATATTCGTCATTAAACTTAATTAAGCATTTTGTGCTTCTTTTTCTTTCATGATTGTCAATACTCTAGCAATTGTTCTTTTAAGAGCTTGGATTTTACCAGGATTTGAAGGTGAACCGCCTGTTGCTTTGTTAACGCCTTCTTTCATTAACTCTTTTTTCATTTCAACAATTTTTTCTTGCATTTCTTCGAGTGACAATTCTCTGATTTCATTTGCTTTTAAGATTGCCATCTTACCACCTTTTAATGTATTTGGTGTTTACTGAATTATTGTTCTTCAGTTGCTTCAACTACTTCAGCTACTTCAACTACTTCTGACACTTCTTTGATTTCTCCGGAAGTGATTACGATTTCATCAGGTAATGATACATCAGGTAACATAATTTTTACTGTAACTCCAACTACACCTAATTTTAATTTTGCAAGTTGGTGTGATTTCATAACTAATTCTTCTGATGGTTCACCACAGTGTTTCATGTATCCGTCCATGAACTTTTCAGTTCTTGATCTTTCACCGGATAATTTACCGGAAACGATAATAGATACACCTTTTGCACCAGCATTCATAACTCTTCTTACTGCTGAGTGTGCTGTTTTTCTGAAGTGCATACCTTTTTCGAGTGAAGCTGCAATTTTGTGACCTACTACTGCAGGGTCTAAATCAGCGTTTTCGATTTGTTTAACTTCGATTTGTGGGTTTTCGATTTTGTAAACTGTTTTTAAGGTTTCTGTTAATTCTTTAACCATTTTACCTTTTCTACCAATTACAAATCCAGGTTTTTCAGCAAATACGGTTATTCTTGTACCAATTGGTGTTTTTTTAACATCAATGTGGCTGTAACCAGCTTTTACTAATTTTTTACAAAAATATTCATCAATTAATGCTTCTGAAACATTATTTGTAACAAATGTTCTTTCAATCATTGTTTCACCAATATTCAACGATTCATCATTAGTTCTTAACTTTTAAACTTTTTAAACTAAACTAATGTAATCATTTTTTATTATATACGCAATTAGTAGAATTCTTCTAATATAACTTGTACGTGTACTGTTTCTTGGTATTTAGGTGAAGCCCTACCAAATGCTCTTGGCATGTATCTTTTGATTGTGAATCCTTTGTTTGATGAGATGTGTTTAATTCTCAACTGTTCTGTGTTCATGCCTTTGTATTCTGCGTTTTTCTTAGCATTCTCAAGAACGTGAAGGATTTCTCCCGCAGCTTTTTGTGGGAATCTACCAGCGTGCCATTTTAAGTCCCCTTTTCTGTGAGGAACGTCTTTGTCATGTCTTTTGAACGGTACAGCTTGTTCTAACTTAATAACTCTGTTTAAGTAAGCCATTGCTTTGTCTAATCTCATACCGTTTATTTCTCTACAAATCTCAATTGTGTGTTTTCTTGAAATTTTTAAAGTTCTTCCCATAGCTCTTGCTGTTTTGCTTGGGTCAGTTTTAACTTTATAGTTCAATTTAACCATCATATACACCTCAATAGGTTAAAGCTTCATATTGTATATGAGTTTAACAGTGTTGATGCAGTTGACTTTCACATTTCCAACCGTGTTTTTTAATACAAAATTGGGTTTTGCGTGCTTGCCTACTACCATAATAGGTTTTTCATTTTGCCTGATATTTACCGTATATCCCTTTTCTGAAATATACTCTATAGCCGTTTTTAATTGCTTATACTGATTTATATAGTTTTTCATACCGCCCATATTAAACATCCCCATTCTAAATTTTGAAACCTATTAAACATATTTTAAACACATTTTATTTATTATATGTATCATACTTTAAAATTTAGTTAATTGACATTATATTACGCTGTAATGAATAATTACACAATTGCAGTTATCAGCAATTTCAACCATTATCAGATTCAAAATTATCCCTTTATGATAATTCATCAAGTCTGCAAATTAGTTTAATTAATTTATTTCTGATTAATGTTTGATTAATTTTTATTAACTTGATTAATATTCGATAAATAACAACATAAGTACAATACAATGTTTCTATTAATTAAACAGTATTTAATGGATAATTAACGTTAATTGCATGTATTTAAATTTACTTAATCCGGTTATTAACATTAGTCATAATTTTAAATCATTAGCATTTATCAATACAGATTAATTAAATTAATGAAAGTTCTACAACTTCTGCACTTTCTACATCTTCTAAATCATTCATTGCTTGTTCGATAGGGTCCATTCCACCCTCTCTTTCTTCCATTTCAACCATAACGTAAACTGTGTACAATCCGAATGCTAAAGGTTCGTCTGATACACCCCTACATTTAGCGTCATTTTCTTCAACAACTTTTGTTAATTTCTCTTTTAAAGCTTCTTTTTCCACTTCTGGGCTTACAGGCATTACCTTTACTTTAGCAATTACGTCAGCCATGATATCACCGATTAAATCGTTTTAATTCTGATATAGATATGATATAGATATATGATATATTCTATGTAAAATATACTATATTAACTATATATTGATTTAATGTGAATGTATTTAGATCTAGATAAGTAGTTTAAACCATATTACTTATTACTTATAGTATGTAATTCGATTATGGTCCTTCGTATCCACATACAGGACATTTGTATGTGTTACTTAATTTTCTACATTTTTCGCATCTTACAATTTCTGTTTTACCACAGTTAGGGCATACAAATCTTGTAGCGTTTTCTCTTGGTGCAATTTCTGCATTACATGTAGTACATTTAGCTTTCATTGTTTCACCACTTTTATTTATTTAAGCTATGATTATGGATAAATATAATAGGTAATTTACCATCATATTGCTTCCTAGTTTACTAGGCGCATATCCTATATAATATATAGCCTTATAAAAGTTTTTATGAAATTGAGTAATATAAATTTAAACATATTGTTTAATCGTATTTAAAGTTATATACCGCAAAGAATTTTGAGTATAAACTAAATATGATTACTATAAATTATTATATAAACCTATGTAAATCAAATATGATAAAACAGAAAATACATAATAGTTTATTAAATTTATTTAATATTTATTTCAATATTTTTGTATATGTATCGATTTTATTTTCCAAAATACTAATTATCCGTTCTGGAAAATTACCATTTACCACATAGCATTCAATATTGTTAGAACATATGAATTCTGGTAAATATTTATCAATCGAGGTAAAACCTTTAATCGATTTGGCATTTATGGTATTTAATAGTTTTCCTTCAGGGTATTTTGTGTATATTCCATCGACATCTGTTGCAACTATTAATTTTTTACAATCCATTAAATCTGCAATGTAGCCTGCAAAACTGTCCGATGTTACATCCCAGGAACGAGGCAACTTATCCGTAGATAATATCAAATTAGACGGTAAAAAAATTAACAAGTCGTCATCCTGAAACATATTTTTTGCATCATAAATATTATCAGTTGTTTTTACCTTTGAAATATCTTTCATATATATTCCAGTTAAATCTGTGCATAATGTAGCTAATTTATGAGCCCCGCCGTCGGAAAGATTTGTTTTTTCATAAATATCCCTTACATTGTTTGCAAAGTTTCCACCACCGGGAATTATCAGTAGTTTTGTTTTTATGGCGTTATCGATATTGTTTAATTCTTTAATTTCTTTTTTCAATTCTTTTAAAAGATTTTCACAATTTAATGTTAAACTACCGCCAATTTTCAAAATAACAATTTTATATTCGTCCGTGTGACCGTTAGATTCGCTATACTTTAAATTTTTTTCATCGATATTCATAAAATCCCCTAAAATAATAATTATAAAAAATAAAAATGATTTATTATAAAAATAATTTAAAAAGTGATTACAAATAGGATTATACTTATCTATTATCCTCTTTTACAATCATTGCTAGATATACTTTAGCCATATTTAATAAATCAGAAATATCGATATTTTCATTAGGTTGGTGAGCTGTTTCGTTACCCATTCCCCAAACAACAGCTTCATATCCTTTAACTCTTATAGGGGCTGCTACAGTACCGCCACCCATACCACATAATTCAGGTTTGATATTCAATATTTTTTCAATTGAATTACTTATTTCTTTTATGGATTTTGAATTTTCAGGTAATTTGCCGGATTTCTCTAGATTTTCAACTTTGTAGGTTATATCAATATTATTTAACAATTTCTCGCTATAATATATTAAATTAGTAGGCAATTCTCTCTTAAATTTCAATATAGTATTGTCTATTGTTTTTAAAACGTCATCTACATCATAATTTGGTAAAACCCTGCAATCAAAATACATTTCGACATTTCCTGGAATTGTATTTGCATTCTCTACGGAATTTTTAAAGATTGTTGGTTCAAAACTTGAGTATGGGAATGTAAATATCTCGTCTTTTGCATTGTATTTTTTGTAAAGGGTTCTGTAAAGCATATCGCTAAACAAAAACGCCATAGTACTTGCATTAATTCCTTTGAGTGGCGTACTGCCGTGACATTGGAAACCTTTTATTGTAAATTTAATCCACATGATTTGTTTTTCAGCAATTTCCACAAAGTTTCCATGACCTACCCCGAAATCAGGGACTATTATAATATCTCCTTTCTTGAAAAGCTCATCTTCATAATTTAAAAGGTGTCTAATTCCATAGGTACTGCCATTTTCTTCATCAGCTACAAAAATGAATCTTAAGTTGTATTTTAAATCAGATTCAGGATTTAGGGATTTTTGCTTAAATTCATCTAATATCATTTTTAATATTAAAAAAGAGGACACGATACCTTTTCCATTATCTTCGCTACCTCTACCGTAAATTTTACCGTTTTTTATGACTGGTTCGTACGGATTTGTATCCCATAATGAAATATCGCCCTCAGGTACTATATCCATGTGTGAAATTATTGTTAAACTGTTTTCTTTGTTCAAATCTAAATCTACAACCACGTTTGGTCTTACGATGTTATTTTTATCAGTTGTATTGTATTCCTTTATTTTTAAATCCGCATTATACTTTTTTGCGTATTCTTTCATCTTTTTTATAATATATTGTGCTTCTTCAACTTCCCCCTTTCCCCCAAAGCCAGGATTTACAGAGTTTATTCTAATTAAATTTGAAGCAATATTTATTGTTTCATTTTCTAATTCTTTTTCATATTGTTCTTTACTTTGTTTGGTTAATAAACCTAATAATTTTGGGGAATCGGATAAATTTTTTAAATTTTTGCTATTGGATGGATTTTGCATAATAATAACCTTAATTCTCTTTATTTTATCTATTATTTTTTATTTATTTCTTTTATTTCTTTTATATTATTATTTTATTATTTTATTATTTTATTATTTTATTCCTGGATAATATTATAATTTAATGATTAAAACATTGTATAGTATTTATTATTTGGTATTGTTTTATTTTTACTATTGTTTATTATTTTTCATTTTGTATTATATTTTAAGATAAAAACAATTATATATTATTTAAAAATATATTATTAATTCCTACTATTAACTTAGTTATGGGCATTAAGAATAGATATAATTCGGTGAAATTATGGTTAAAAATGGTATTAAAGCTTTATTTTTAGTTGCTTTAGTTGCCCTTGTTGTTTCATTCGCAGGATGCACCGATAACGGCAATAACAATAGCAACGTAGATGATTCAAAAGTATTAACAGTTGGTTGCTGTGTTGAATTTAGACCTTTTGAATATATGGATGAAAAAGGCGTACCAATGGGATTTGATATAGATATTATCAAAGAAGTTGGAAAAAGAATGGACAGAGAAGTTGAAATTATAGACTCACAATTTGATGGCCTAATACCTGCATTAAATGCCAAAAAATATGATTGTGTTATCTCAGCTATGACAATTACAGAAAACAGGTCAAAAGAAGTTAAATTCTCAAAACCTTACTTTGAAGCAGGTCAAATATTATCTGTTATGAAGGACGATAACGAAATAACTTCATTAAAAGATTTAGGTAATAAAAAAGTAGGTGTAAAATTAGGTACCACTGGTGACATCATTGCGTCAGCAAGTGCTGAAGAATACAACTACGAAGTTAAACAATATAATAAAATAGGCGACGCTTACATGGATATGAAAAATGGCAAACTCGATGCTATTATCGTTGACAATGCGGTTGCTATGGAATACTTAAAAGAAAACCCTGGTTTATACAAATTAACCGGTGAATTAATGACTTCAGAAGCTTACGGCATTGCTACAAGATTAGATGATACAGAGTTATCAGAAAAAATCGATAAAGCGTTAGACGATATGAAGGCAGACGGTACATACGATAAAATCTATGCAAAATGGTTTAGTGACGAATAAATAGCCTAAAATCGTATAATATAAGATTTAAAATTATTGATAAATTTTATTTCTTACTTCTTATTTTTCAATAGATTATTTCGTATTATTATGTAATATTTACAATTTTAAATCCACTTTATCAATATTTAGAATTACAGTTATTTTAATTCTTTAATTTTATATTTTATACTTTAGTTCGTATTTTAGCCCATATTTATTCACTACATATTATTGAATTTTAAAAATATTATCCCAACCTAAATAATTATTTAGCCTGTTATACAGGGATAATTTTTTATTCGAAGAAGTGTCTAGTTATTAGTATACTTTATAATATTGCTAAGACTAATAAATCCATAAGTGCTAAATAACGTCATAAAAGTTAATTAAAATATAATAGATGTGATACTATTAAAAATAACAAAAATAATAGAATTAAAGGCAATAATAACAATAAAATAAGCAATGATAGCTTAAAAAATATATTATTTGTAGTATTTAGTTCGTTACTTCTCATAACTTGTGTTTCCACAGCAGGTTGCTTTGAAGAAGATAATGAAAATATAGATGGAATTAAATCATTTAATGATTTTAAAAACCAAATCCCTCACGAAAAAGTTGGTGTATTAATCCCTGAAATTGCAGAGGCGCAGATTAAAAAAGATGCTTCAAAAAGTTCTTTCAGTAATAAGAATATGCAGGGGGCTAGAGGAACTATTTACTATATGAGCACCATAGAAACTGAAAATATTAAAACAATAGCAGATTTTATGGATAAAGAATCTACACACAATTATATAATATATGTTGATAAAATGGGCTCTCGATATATTGTAAATTATTATTCGGTGTTTGGAAAAGGCTCACAATTAACTGATGAAGATAAAGATGCGTATGATGAAGTAGCTAGCATGCTTTCAATGGTTTTACCTTCAAAAATAACATTAGTTATGCGTTCTGGGAAATACGAAAGAGACCAAGAGATATACCAATCAATGGTTACTTCAATTTAATCTGATACATATAAATAATATGAATAGATAAATATGATTAACTAAAAATTCTAAAAATAAATTTATAATGACAGGTGGAATTTTGGCTGGAAAAAACAACGATGAAGGATTGAGCACAAGTGCTGGTTTAGTTAGATACATGGATACGGACATATCCAAAATTAAAATAGAACCTGAAAAAGTGCTTGGTATAACCTTTGCAATAATTGTTGCAGAAGCTTTATTAAATTACGGATTTTTAATTTAATAATTTAATTAATTCGACATATTTTTAATTATTTTTAATTATTTACGTTTATTTTATTCTAGTTTATTTATTTTTTATCGTTTTTTATTTGTTTTAGTTAAAAAAGATTAAAAGAGTATTTAATATCTATTTATATTTTATATTTTATGTTTAATTCTATTTTTTATTTTTAATTATGAGATAAAATTTTTCCAAAGAAGTTTTTAGTCCTATCATGTTTAGGATTTGTAAATATCTCAGATGGCGCTCCTTCTTCCACGATAGTGCCCTCATCCATAAATACAATTCTGTCACCCACTTCTTTTGCAAAACCCATTTCGTGAGTTACTACAACCATTGTCATACCTTCGTATGCAAGTTGTTTCATTACATCTAAAACTTCGTTAACCAATTCGGGGTCTAATGCAGAGGTAGGTTCATCAAACAACATTGCGTCGGGTTTCATTGCCAAAGCTCTTGCAATTGCAACTCTTTGTTGTTGACCGCCCGAAAGTTGTATGGGGTAAGCATTTTCCTTATCTTCCAATCCTACTTTTTTGAGTAACTCCCTTGCTTGTGTTTTAGCTTCGGATTTTGATTTTTTCAAAACTTTTACAGGTGCAAAAGTAATGTTATCCAATACTGTAAGGTGAGGGAACAAGTTAAACTGCTGGAATACCATGCCTATTTTTTGGCGAATTTTGTTGATATTGGCTTTTTTATCACAAATATCTTGGTCTTCAAATATTACTTTTCCATCGGTTATTACTTCAAGACCGTTAATACATCTTAATAATGTGGATTTACCACTACCACTTGGCCCCAAGATAACCACAACTTCCCCTTTTTCGACCTTTAAATTTACACCCTTCAATACGTGATTTTCACCGAATTTTTTATGAATATTAACCATTTCTATCAATTTTCCACCTTTTCTCAATATACAGTACAATTCTGCTTAATGGTATTGTCATTAATAAATAGAATAAAGCTACGCCTAACAATGGAGTCCAAGCGTTATATGTCGCACCTCTAACCTGGTCACCAACTCTTAAAAGCTCCACAATTGCGATTACAGACAATAATGAGGAATCTTTTAACAAGATGATAAATTCATTACCTAATGCAGGTAAAACATTTCTAAAAGCTTGAGGTAATATAATATATCTCATTGATTGGAAATAATTCATCCCCAAACTTCTTGCGGCTTCCATTTGTCCATGATGAACGGATAAGATACCTGCCTTTATAATCTCTGCTATGTAAGCACCACTGTTTAAACCCAATGCTAAAACACCGGCTACAAATGCGTCAAGATTAATGCCCAAATCTGGAAGACCGAAGTAAATTATCATAATTTGAACCAGCATCGGGGTACCCCTTATTAATTCCACATAAATGGCCGAAAAGCCACGGTATAAAAAATTTGAAGATATTCTACCAACCCCTACAAATACCCCCAATATTATACCTAGTATAATAGACAATACGGTTATTTTAAGAGTCATTAATGAGCCGTCAATTAACCTAGGTACTATCGAAATAAATAAATCAACATCAAAACCTGCCATTATCTCACCATTCTAAAAACTAAAAATATTTCAGCGAATAAATAATTAAATAAATACTTAAAAGTTAAATATACAATTAAATAAGTATAAACAGTTAAATAAATAAAATCATAAAAAATCATAAATATACATTTATTAATATATTGTATATTTTTTTTAACTAGATTAAAAGTTAATGTAAATATATTATTTAAATATTATCTATCTAATATTCTCATATCCTCAATGTATTATTACTTAGGATATCTTATTATTTTCTATTTTACTTTAAAATTAAGCGACAGACAATTTAAAAAACGAAACTTTGAAAATATCAAAAAATATATATAGTAATTAAACTATCATTAGTTGAATTATGATATAGTAGTCCAAATTATAGTTTTATTTAAAATTGATAAAAAAGCATATAAACTAATAATATCAAAAATAAATTGTAAACTAAAATATTAAAGTCCATATAAAAATTATCGACTATTATTTATGTTAAATAAATTAAAATAAGGTATATTTTAAAATTTTATGATTTAAATTATTTAAGTCAAACTCGTAATTCGTTTTGATTTTAGATTGCGAGTATATATAAAATATAGAGGGAGATTATGGTTAAATTTTGCCCAAAGTGTAATAATATAATGTTACCTAAAGAAGGTAACTTAAAATGTGTAGTATGCGGATTTGAAACTAGTTTGGAAAATACTAAAGATAAATACGAGTTATCTGAAAAAATAGAAAGCAAATCACAAGATGTTACAGTAATTGAAAATGTAAATACATTGCCATCAATCAGAATTGAATGCCCAAGCTGTGGAAATATGGAAGCATACTGGTGGTTACAACAAACAAGATGTGCAGATGAACCAGAAACAAGATTCTACAAATGTAAAAAATGTTCACATACTTGGAGAGAATACGATTAATTAACTATATTTTTATATAATCTTAATTTAATATTTTTAATATGTAAATTAATGTTTTAAATTTTATTTGTATATTTTAATTCAAGCTTAATTTTAATTTTTTTATATTTTCGTAAGGTATAATAATAATCTTTTTTAAAATAATATTATTAGTAATAATTTTAAAATAAAATATATTAACACTCTTTATTATATCTATTCAACTCATTTCATCTTTTACAAATAACCACTTGCAAAATTAACGGGGTGAAAAAATGAATTACAAGTCGATTGGAGAAAGCTTTTATAATAAACCGATTGAAATAAACGACCCTAACATACGAATTGGTATTATCTCAGATACTCACGTCCCACATAGGTGCAACAATGACAATATTCCAGAATATGTTATAAATGAACTTAAAAAAGTGGATTTGATAATCCATTGTGGTGATTTAACCACTCCGGAGATAATTAAAACATTGAATGACATAAAAAAACCGAAATACAAGCTTATTATCGTAAAAGGTAATATGGATAGACATGACATTCTATTGTCAAAGGTTAATCTACCTAAAGAATACATATTTACAGTAAATGGTCTTAAAATAGGCGTAACCCATGGCGATATGATAGAACCCCGTGGTGACAAATTAAAAATGAAATATATGGCACTTGAAAAAGAGTTAGACGTATTAATCTCTGGACATACGCATGTACCAATGATTGAAAGCGTAGAAGGTCTTGATAAAACCATAATGCTATTAAATCCAGGTAGTTTCACATGCCCCAGAATACCTTTAAAAACGTTTATGATATTAGATTTTAAAAATAACGAATTAAATAAAATAGAATTAAAAGAAGTAATATAAATAATATAAAATTACGAATAATTTTTATTAAACTATTCTTTAAATTATTTTAAATTATTTGAATTATTTGTTCAATGTAGTCAATTTTTTCAATTTAGCTAACATATCTTCTCTTTTATCTTCCACAATCTTTGTATATGGTGATAAAGCACCTGTTGGACACACATCCACACAGATTTCTGAATCAAATTCCATACAATCATTACATTTTGTAGCAATTCCACTAGAGGTGTCTATCCTTATAGCTCCAATAGGACATACCTCAGTACATAAAGAACAGCCAATACATTTATCACTGTCGAGGATTATCCTATCCCCTACTTTTTTAAGTGCGTCTTCTGGACATACTTGCACACAAGGGGCACTTTCACAGTGCATACACCTTATGGGAATGCCTTCAACGATAAATATTGCGTTATGGGGGCAGGAACGTTCACATTTTCCACAATCCACACATAACTCAATGTTGGGCATTATTTTCATAATATCACCACGTTATGATATAAATATAATAATTTAATACCTATGGGTTGTTTACCCTTGAAGAAGAAGTTACCAAGGATAATAAATCTTTATTTTTATTTTTATTTGCTTTTGAACCAGGTTTTGTAACACTTGCTAAATTTGGCAAATTCTTGAGTTTTTTAGATAATACGATATCTTCAACATCTATTACTTCTAAGCATCTTTTAGAACATGCTTTTATACAAGCACATTCGTTATTTTCCTCGATACATAAATCACATTTGTGGGCGGTTTTTTCGTTTATGAAAATTGCACCAAATGGACAAGCTAACGCACATAATCCGCAACCTATACATAATTCCTCATTTAAGTGAACTGTGCCATTGTTAACGTCTATTGCATTTACAGGACATATCTCACCACAAGGAGCTGAAGCACAATGTTGGCATACCACAGGGAAGTATTCGCCTTGATAATCAAGTATACTTATCCTACTAATCCCATGAACCTCTGAACATGCTTTCATGCAATCTCCACAATTATCACAAGATTTACTATCTAACATGACAATTTTTTTCATAATAAATACACCTTTGAATAAAAATTAATTAATAGTACAAATAGGATTAAAAATTTAAAAATTATCAATAATTATCAATAACTAAAATATTGCATAATAGTTATTAGTTATTATTTATTAAATTTAAATTCCCATTTCTTGACATTTGTGGTTGATTAATTTTTGCATTTCTTCAACATCTTCTTCGGTTAAATGCCTGTATCTTTTTTGAGTTTTTAAGTATTCTTCAATTGAAATTCTTTTTGAAGGTTTGTATGTTACTCTGTACTCGCCGTTTTCAATTTCATAGAGTGGCCAAATTCCTGCTTTAACTGCCAATCTACCTAATTCAACTGTTTTAGCTGCAGGGTATCCCCAACCTGTTGTACAAGGTTGTAAAATTTGAATAAATGCAGGTCCATCAATTTCACATGCTTTTTTAACTTTGTTCATAAAGTCTTCTGGGTAGCTGATTGAAGCTGTAGCTACGTAAGGGATGCCGTGAGCTGCCATAATCATTGGCATGTTTTTCTTAGGTCTGTTTTCTCCCCTAATTACGCTACCTGCAGGTGAAGTTGTTGTTGAAGCCATGTATGGTGTTGAACCACTTCTTTGAACACCTGTGTTCATGTATGCTTCGTTATCGTACATGATGTAAACCATGTCGTGACCTCTTTCCATTGCACCACTTAATGCTTGGAATCCGATATCTGCAGTACCACCGTCACCACCGAAAGCGATTACGTTTACTTTTTCGCCTTCGTAAAGTCCTCTTTTTCTTTTCAAGGATTTAACTGCTGCTTCGATACCACTTGCAACTGCTGCTGCGTTTTCGAATGCAACGTGCATCCAAGGCACTCTCCACGCTGTTTCTGGGTATGGAGTTGTCATAACTTCGAGACATCCGGTAGCGTTTGCTACGATGGTGTTTTTACCTGCTGCTTTTAAAGTCAATCTTGCAACAATTGCTGCCCCACAACCAGCACAACCTCTGTGTCCGGGAGCAAATAATTCTTCTCTTGGGAATTGTCTTGCCATCTTACCACCGATAAAATTATTGAAATTTTAAGGTTTAATTATTTTGGTATTGTTATTTTAATATTATTTCGATTATTATTTCGATTATTATTTTTAATATTGGTTTTATTATTGTTACTATTTTTTAATTATTCAACTTAAATTATTCTTTTAAGCCAATCCATTTTGTTTCAGTGTCTTTTGCTTCGTTTTCAGTGTGTTCTATGATTTCTTTGATATTTGCTTTTCTTATATCTCTTCCACCGAGTCCTACGATGTAGTTAACGGTTTTTTTGTCCTTTAAGAATGGAGCAATATCAGTGAACAAAGCACCTTTGTCTAAACCTAAGCTTATATCTTTATCCAAGATAGCTACGTTTTTAGCACCTTTTAAAGCTTCTTTTATTTCTTCAGTTGGTAAAGGTCTGTAACTGATGATTTTCAATAAACCGTATTCTTTACCTTCTGCTTTTAACTCATCGATTACATCTTTAATAGTTCCACACAATGAACCCATTGTTATTAAAACTGTTTCCGCGTTTTCGATATTGTAAGTTTCTATTAATCCGTTTCCGTAAGCTCTACCGAATTTTTCAGCAAATTTATCGTGAACGTCTTTAATAACATTTAAAGCTACATCTTGAGCTTTTTGAACATCATGTCTTGTTTCCATATACCACTCAGGGTCACCTAATGCACCTTGAGTCATTGGTTTTTCAGGTCTTAAGTATGCGTGTTTAGGTTCGTATTGACCAACAAAGTTCAAAACTTTTTCTTTTTCAGGTATTTCCACAGGTTCCACGGTGTGTGTTAAAATAAAACCATCTAAGTTTACCATTACTGGTAATAAAACGTTTTCATTTTCTGCGATTTTAAATGCCTGGATAATTAAATCTAAGGTTTCTTGGTTGTTTTCAGCGTACAATTGAATCCAGCCAGTATCTCTTTGTGAAATGCTGTCTTGTTGGTCGTTCCAAATGTTAATAGGTGCTGATAAAGCCCTGTTTGCGTTCATCATTACGATAGGCATTCTCATACCTGCTGCAGCGAATAATATTTCGTGCATTAATGCTAAACCTTGTGATGATGTCGCAGTGAATGTCCTTGCACCGGTTGCACTTGCACCGACACATGCACTTATTGCTGAGTGCTCACTTTCTACTTTAATGTATTCCGCATTTAATTCCCCGTTAGCTACGAATTCCGCTAGCTTTTCAACAGATGTTGTTTGAGGGGTGATAGGATAAGCGGCTATAACATCAACGTCTGCCAATTTAGCAGCTTCCGCAGCTGCTGAGGTGCCGGTTATAACTTTAACATTTTGCATGGTTATCCTCCCAATGTATTTTTTGGAAATTAGTACAATATTTTTGATAATTTATTTTAAATATATTCTAAATTATATCTAACGTATATTCTAAATTATATTCTAAGCCATTTCTAGTTTTAATATGTATTATTGAAATTTTATAATGTTATTATAGTTTATTTTATTTTATTTTGTAATTTTAATTACTTCTCTTCTCTTATACCCGTAATTGCCTTTACAGGACATTCTTCTTCACAAATTAAGCAACCTTTACAGTAATCGTAATCAATCTTGAAATCTCCGTTTTCATCTGGTTGAATACAGCCTTCAGGACAGAAAATATAACAATTTTCACATTTTATACATTTATCGTTGTCTAAAATTGGTTTAAAGACTCTCCAACTACCGGTTTTGTTGTTAATTGAGTTTCCAGGTTCATAAATAATAGTACCTTTATTAACCATAAGTCCACCTGTTTTCTTAAATTATTTACCTTATTTATCTTATTAGATTATTATCTTATTAGATTATTATCTTATTAGATTATTTGGAATATTCATAATTATATTTATAAATTTTGAACACTGTTGTATGCCTTTTCAGCAGTTGCTGCGTTCTTTTCGCCTAATTTACCAGGGAATGTATCTTTAATAGCTTTTTTTAATGATTCAAGACTAACTTGGTTTGTTAAACCTGCAAATGCTCCTACCATTGTGGTGTTAACAATTGGTACGCCTAAAACGTCTAATGCAATTCCTGTTGCATCGATTGTTTTAACGTCGTATCCTTCCAAGTGAATATCTTTTAATGTGTTTATTAAAATTAATCCGCCTTTTTGCAGACCGCTTGTAACGTCTGTTGTATCCAATAATGTAGGGTCTTGAACAATTACAAAGTTTGGTGCATAAATTTGGGTTCTTAATCTTATTTTTTCATCGTTTATCCTTGTAAATGCCATAACGGGGGCACCCCTTCTTTCTACTCCGAAAAATGGGAATGCTTGACAGAATTTACCGTCGTAAAATGAAGCTTTGGCAAGAATTTGAGCAGCAGTCACTGCACCTTGTCCACCTCTTCCGTGAAACCTAACTTCAATCATTTGTCCACCTCAAAACGGTCGCTTAATGTTATTACATTATTATTAATTTTTTGATAATTTGATATTTTTTGATTTGATATTTTTGATTATAGTATTGATTAGTATGTTTTATGATATGTCACAAATTCGATAAGTATTGTCAATTATTATTTTATAAAATGTAGTAAATAAAATATGAGACATTAGAATTATAATGATTAATCATTATAATTATATAATATATAAAGATTTTTATTCTAAGTCAAATGTCGTATAAAATGTCGATAAAATTTATACAAAAATCAATTAAATTTATCCAAATATTAAAGATAAATTCATAAAATGTACACTAATTACAAATAAAGTAATAAATATTAGAAATTAAAATGTATGTACAATTAAAATAAATTAGCATATTGTAGAATTAATCGAGTGTTAATATATGATATAATATTTATACAATATATAGAATAAATATGAAATTAATAAAATAATACTTGGTGTAAACTTGGAAATAAAAATCAACCCCGAATACGAAAATCAAAAGCAGGATGTAATATCATATGCCAAAATAGAAAATTACTATGATAGAACAGAGGAAGCCATATCTATCATAAAAAAAGGAATGCCGTCTGAAAAAAGCTTACTTTACGATGTAGCCCTAGATTTCATGACTATGATAGAGTGTTACTTCTCTGATGCAAAGGCATTTATACAAAAAGGAGACTATATAAACGCATTTGCTTCGTTAAATTATGCTTATGGTTGGATAGATGCAGGTGCTAGACTTGGCATTTTCAATGTAGGCGACGACGATGTGAGATTTACATTAGCAAAATAGAGATATTGTATAGCGAATAGCGAGAACAGTGAGATTGGTGAAAAAATGACAAATTATCACGTAAAATTACAAGCAGCGTATGTTGCAAAGAATGTAGAAGATGCAGAAGATGCAATAGGTATTGCAATTTCCCAAATCGGTAAAGCTTTGAACAAGGGAAAATTAGACTACGTAGACATCGAGTTAGGTTTAACTTTATGTCCTGAATGTAGCGAACCAGTTGATTGCGTGTTAGTGGTTGCGAGAACTGCAATTGTAGGTATCATCCTATCAATGAGAGTATTTAACGCAGAAAGTCCGGAACATGCCCTTAGAATTGCAAAAGCTTCAATAGGAAAAGCTTTAAAAGACATACCTCTCGAAGAAATCGATGTTGTAGAATTCTAAGGTACTGAAAATAAAACATCACTAAATATTTACCAATATATAAATACTATTTTTATT
This sequence comes from Methanococcus voltae, assembly GCF_017875395.1. Classification (NCBI taxonomy): domain Archaea; kingdom Methanobacteriati; phylum Methanobacteriota; class Methanococci; order Methanococcales; family Methanococcaceae; genus Methanococcus; species Methanococcus voltae. The sequence goes on from NZ_JAGGMO010000001.1 coordinate 201,416, forward strand.
ATTTTTTGAATTATTTAATTGTTTAAATGAGTTAAAATCTAAATTTAAAAGTTATATCTAAAAAGAAAGTTAATTAAAATTAAAATTAAAAAAATAAAGTTTTTATTTAGAATTATTTAGAATTATTTAGAATCTATTTTCAAATTCAATCATTGTGTTTAATACTTTTTCGTCGCCTAAAGGAGCTCCTTGGAATTGTAAGCCAACAGGTACGCCATTAATGTCTCCACATCTTACAACACCTGCACAAATACCGCACAAGTTTGTAGGAACTGTTAACACATCGTAAGCATACATATCCATTGGTGAAATTTCTTCCCCTAATTTGTGAGGTAATTTAGGAACTGTAGGACCTGCTATGATGTCTACTTTATCGAACAACTTTATCATTTCTGCTTTCATTGTTCTTCTTGCTTGTAATGCTTTTTTATAGTATTTTCCGCTGAATTCTTGTTCACTGATTGTTTTACCAATTAAAATTCTTCTAAGTACTTCTTCGCCACAAGCTTCTTCTATTTGATATCCGTATCTTCTACCATCGTATTTTCTTGTAGCTGAAAAGAATTCAACATAGTTTATCAAATAGTAGGTAGGTAATGCTATATCGGTGTAATTGTAATTTAACTCTACGATTTCACAACCGATATCTTCCAAAGCTTGAATACCTTTTTCGATGTTGTTTCTAATTTTATCGTCAGTAACATCCATGAATTCTTTAACTACACCTACTTTGTAATTTTTAACTTCTTCAGTGTTTTTGTTAAATTTAGGAGTAGCCAATGAGGTAGTTTCTGAAATATCTTTTCCTTTAATTGCGTTTGTTAATAATAAAGCATCTTCTGCGTTTTTAGCTAAAGGTCCGATTTGGTCAAGACTCATTGATAAATCGCATAAACCTTGCCTACTTACAACACCGTAAGATGGTTTAAAACCAACTACGCCACAGTGACTTGCAGGGTTTCTAATACTACCGCCTGTATCGCTACCTAAAGTCATGTCACATAAATCTCCAGCTACTGCTGAAGCGCTACCGCTACTTGAACCACCAGGTATTCTATCTAAAGCTGCGGGGTTTTTTGTTGCTCCGTAGTAAGATGTTTCACCACTGCTACCACTTGCAAACTCATCCATGTTTGTCATACCGATAATTAAAGCACCTTGTGACCTTAATTTTTTTACAACGGTTGCGTCATAGGTTCCAACGTAGTTACTTAATGTTTTAGATGCGCAAGAGATTGTATATCCCTCAACATTGATGTTTGACTTAACACCTATTATTTTACCATATAATGGTTTGTTTTTTAAAGCTTCATTTTTTTCCAATTCTTGAGCTTCTTTTAAAACTCTTTCAGGTTTTACTTCAATGAAAGCGTTTAAGTCAGATTTTTCTATTTTTTCCAAGTATTTTTGAGCTCTATCTATAATCATTAAATCACCTTAACAATATGCTAACTCCGTATAATAATCAATAAACTTTAATCGATAACTTTAATTTATAATATATTATCTCAAATATAATATAATCATTACTATTAAATTACTAATTAAATAAAAACTTTGTGTAATTTTTTTATAAATCATGAAAATAACCGTAAATAAAATTAAAATAAATTAAAAAATTATAATATAAAATTATAATATAAAATTACAAAATAAAATTACAAAATAAAACTATCGGATTAAAATAAAAAATTAAAATAAAAATGTAGTAATATATTTAGAATAGTTATATTTGTTATACCCATATAATGACCATTCTAAAATATTCAAATTTTATTCCTGAGTTGATTCAGCTGTTGCTTCTGCTTTTTTAATCTTTTGGAAGTCTTTTGTTTCAGATACTACAACTTTCAAGAGTAATAATATACCAATTAAGTTAGGAATAGCCATTGCTCCGTTTAAAGTATCTGCGATATCCCATACAAGTTTTAAATCAGCTGTTGAACCCCAAATAACAACTAAAACGAAAATTATTCTGTAAATATTTGCTATTTTTGAGCTACTTGCTAAATATTCTAAACATTTTTCACCGTAGTATGTCCAACCTAATATTGTTGTGTATGCGAAGAATGGCAATGCCATTGTTATAATCCATCCACTGTTTGGAAGTAAAGAGTTGAATGCAGCGATTGTAAGCTGTGCGCCCTCTAAACCACTTGTTAAAAGACCTGATTTTAATGTAGCTATTGTTAATGCTAAACCGGTTATTGAACATATTATGATTGTATCGATAAATGTACCAGTCATTGAAATTAAACCCTGTCTTCCAGGGTGGTCTGTTTTAGCTGCTGCAGCGGCAATCGGAGCACTACCCAAACCTGCTTCATTTGAGAATACACCTCTTGCAATCCCGTATCTCATAACGGTACCAATTGCACCACCTGCAACTGCAGTTCCTGTGAATGCGTCACTGACTATGTAGGATATTGCAGGGATTATGTATTGTAAATTCAATAATAAAACTGCTGCACCAGCTATGAAGTAAAATACTGCCATAAATGGAACAATGTAGGATGTAACTCTACCAATAGACTTAATACCACCCATAGTTACAGCTGCAACTAAAATTGCAATCATTACTCCGATTCCAAATCTACCGATAAGGTCTACAGGTATTACTGATGACAATACAGGTGATAACACTGTGGTTATTGCAGGTGATAATAATGGTGATAATACATCAACTATTGAGTTAACCTGTGCTACGTTACCGATACCAAATGCTGCAAAAGCTCCGAAGAACGCAAATAAAACAGCTAACCATTTGATTCCCGCACCTTTTTCAATATAGTACATTGGACCCCCTGCCATTTCTCCAGCATCATCTACAATCCTATATTTAACAGCTAAAACTGCTTCAGCGTATTTTGTAGCCATACCAAATAATGCAGCAATCCACATCCAGAATATAGCACCAGGACCTCCGAATGTAAATGCAGTAGCAACCCCTACGATGTTACCTGTACCAATTGTAGCAGATAAAGCCGTAGTTAAAGCTTGGAATGGAGAAATATCCCCCTGTACTTTTTTATCAGATTTTTTAAACATTAATTTAAAAGCGTAAGGTAATTCCTTAAATTGATAACCTTTTAAAAGAATTGTAAGAATTACACCAGTACCCACTAATAAAGCAAGCATGTAAGGTCCCCATACAATTCCGTTCAACTCGCCCATAAAGGACATAAAAACGTCTAACATGATATCACATCACTCCAACATAAAAAATATTTGTAATAACAAAATATAAATCAAAATAAACGAATATTTGGACATCAATATGTACAAATACATACCAAAAATATATTGTATAAAACATTTATAGAAATAAATGAAATAAAGATATCAAATAATATCAAATAATAACAGAAATATTGTACGTATTTATGTTCAAAACTCCACAATATTGAACACGCGATACTTGTAATAATGGTTAAGCTCCACAACATAACCATTTTCCATTTTATTAGTATATTATTAGTAATAACTTATTTTATATACCTCAATACCCCCTATTAAATTAATAGGGTTCATATATTTTTAATTTGTTTATTTAGATTTATATTTATCATATAATTATTAATTGTTAATAAATTAGTAAATAATTTGTTAGTTAACGTATTATTAATTTATTATTAAGTTATTATTGATTTAGTATTGATTTACTAAGTAGTATTTTAGTATTTAACTATCTAATTTGTAATTATTTTTAAAATTTATTCCAACTCAATATGTAAATTTAAATCTCGATTAAATGACATAAGCAATTGAGTATGATAATGCCAGTAATGGCAATATACGCCTTGCTGTACCTATTAAAAATATATAATATTTAATCATTATAAATCTACTTTTCAAGTTATATTATAAATCCTTTATATATGTTATGATACGATTAAAAAAATTAGAACTTTTGGAAATTGCATAATATTTCGATAAAAACGTATTATGTTATAAAAAACGGTATTTTTAATATTTTAACTATCAAAATATATTAAAATTTAAAAAAAAATATTATTTAAATAATATATAATTATTAAATATGTTTGTATCTATTAATAGTGTATCAATGTATGTATCAATGAGATTTTACAATTTAGAGTTGGAATAAATTTTAAAATCTGATTATTTCATTTTTTGTGGAGTTTGTATATTTAGTATAATAGTACTCTAATTAACTAATTATTGGAATGATTGTTGGAGTGATTAGTTATTATTTCCTACATTTGTGCCATATACATAGGTCGTAATGGTATATATTACTATTGAAATTTTTGGCATTGATTGACGTAAAAATAGGAAATTTTTTAAAAATAGGGATATTTTTTTAATTATGTTGCGATATTATGTAACTATCTATTGCAAAAATTATATCATAATAGAGTCCTATTAATCATAAGATATCTAAAAATAATAAGGATAATAATAAAAAATATTAAAAAAATGATACTAATACCAATAATATGCCTTAAAATAAAAAATGGCTTCCTTGGGGTGGACAAAAGCACCAAATCCCATTTTGCCTTAATTAGCACTCGGCCCCGCTACCCCTTGAGCGTCGAAGTAAATTCTACCGTTGCTCCCTTCCGGACCTGGCGGGTTTCGAAATACAAAAAGAGTTTGACTCTTTCTTAAGAAAGAGAGTCTCTTACCATCTTACCCCAAAGGACGAAACGTCTACATACCAATTAAGAATGAAATTTGGGAACTTATGCCGCCCCCAAGTTTTCGGCTCTCGCAAAGGCGATTTCGAGTTACAGGAGACGCCTAACCTCCCAGCCTAGCCAATATTACATAACTTGTTCTATCTTATATAGTTTACTATTTATTATTTTTATTAGATTTCGCATATTTTACAGTCGTTATTATTCTATTCCATTATTTTTTTTATTTTGTTTAGTTTTTAGGGATAAGTCTTAAATTAGAAGCATGAGGCAATTTATAAATAATCGACAACTTAATAACCTATTTAAGAATCTAAATAGTTTCAATAAGTAAAATTTATATAACTATTAAAACTTATTATTTATATAGTGTTATAATTACCAAAAAAACTTTACAAGTATTGGATAATAATAATTAATAGTTAATAAATAATAAAATAACCCCAAATTTAAAAATACACGAAATAAAGATTTATTTACGGCATATAAATTTAAATGGTTTATTGTTAGAGTATATATAATATTATATGGGCATAATATTAAAAAAATACATTTAGAATATTCCAATATTGAAGATAGGATATAATTAATAGAATATTTGAAAAATGGGTATGCCTATCAAATTACATATAAAAAATAATATATATCATGAAAATTTATAGATATTATCAATAAATTATTATAATCTATCGATTTTATTTAAGATTTGCCTTTGGAGGATTACTATGAGACTTGTTAAAGATGCACTTTCTAAAAATAATGAAGAATTATACCAAGCTCAAATGGCTAAAGATGATTTTGGAAACGCTAAAATCATCGTAGTAGGATGTGGTGGTGCAGGTAACAACACAATTTCAAGACTTACAGAGATAGGAATTGAAGGTGCTGAAACTATTGCAATAAATACCGATAAACAGCATTTAGAACATATTAAAGCAGATAAAACCATATTAATTGGTTCTACATTAACAAGAGGTTTAGGTGCTGGAGGATACCCAGAAATTGGTAGAAAATCCGCAGAATTAGCTAAAAACGTTCTTGAAGATGTTTTGAAAAATGCAGACTTAGTATTTGTTTCCGCAGGTATGGGTGGTGGTACAGGTACAGGTTCAGCTCCAATCGTTGCAGAAGTAGCAAAAGAAAGCGGTGCTGTTGTAATCGGTGTTGTTACATACCCATTCAAAATTGAAAGAGCCAGACTTAAAAAGGCAGATGAAGGTCTTAAAAGATTAACGGAATGTTGTGATACTGTTATTGTAATTGACAATAATAGATTAGTCGATTTTGTTCCTAACTTACCTATGAACGAAGCTTTCAGAGTAGCAGACGAAATCATTGCTCAATCAGTTAAAGGTATTACAGAAACCATATCAACGAAGAGTATGATAAACATCGATTATGCGGATGTAAAAGCTGTTATGACTAACGGTGGTGTCGCTATGATTGGTGTAGGTGAAGTAGACAGCGATTCCAAAGGCGATAGAGTAGAAAAAGTAGTTAAAGATGCTTTACAATGTCCTTTATTAGACATTGACTACAAAGGAGCTACAGGTGCTATTATACACATTACTGGAGGCCCTGATTTAACATTAGGTGAAGCTAACAGAATTGGAGAAGGTATAACAAATAGTATGGACGCAGAAGCTAACGTTATATGGGGCGCAAGGTTAGATAGCACCATGGACGGAGCAATTAGGGTTATGGCAATTATCACCGGTGTTAAATCACCTAATATATTAGGCGGTGGAAAAGCACCTCAAAGAATATTACCTAAAAAACAGCAACAATCTAAAAGTTCACTAGGAATTGACTACATCGTATAATTCAATGGCAGTCGACAATAATTAACTAAAATTAATTTTTTTTATATATTTTACATTATTTTATTGTATAAATTATATAGCGTATTACATTTTTCCAGGTTATTTCATTTTTCAATTATTATATTACTATCATTTAGTTTTAGATTGTAATTTTTGATATATTTGTAAATATAACTATATTAAAAAAATAAATACATATATTAAAAAAATTAATACCATATAGATAATAAACAATAGATTTATAATATTAATACTTACTAATATATCTAATAATATTATATCTAATAGTAATCCACAATTTAGTTTTAATATTGGAATATTTAATAGAATATTATATATTATAAGACAATTATATTATAATAAATAATTGGGTGTTTATATAATAATATTGCATGATTAAATAATTAGTAACAGAAATATGTGACGTGAGTGTTATGAAAGCGTATGAAAGGCTTTTATTAAGCTTAGGTTCTGAAAAGTTTACCGATGAGTTCAGAAAAATATTATTGGAATTAAATATTTCATTAAAGGAATTTTCAGACCATTCTCAAATACCTTATAGTACATTATACAAAGTTATGAATAATAAAGATTTTAGAGTATCCACACTTCAAAAAATCGTAAAAGTAATTAAAGAATTTGAAAAAGATGATGAATTAGATGATAAAATAGCAATTATTGCTGCAAGATCATCACTTAATAAACTTACTCAAAAAACTATTGATTTTAATGGTAAAACATACGCCATTAAAGAATATCCTTCAAATACACTTGAAGAGTGTCTTATATCGGCAGTTAGTGCAGAGCGAGACGGGGTAAAAGCTATTGTATGCGCCCCAATAGTTAGTGCATGCGTTGAGAAACTTGTTAGAATACCTGTGGCTGTTGTGATTACCGAGTCCTCAGACTATCTAAAAGCAGTAAAAATCGCTGCATCAAAAATATAACACTAATATATGCTTTAATATACTTTAATAGATTTATAAAGTGTATAAATCTTTTTTTCATTATTTTAAATAAAAAAAATTATAATTAAATGAAAATAAGGAATATTCGAGATATTGGGAATATATTACGTAATATTTATTATTTCAGTATATTGTTATTGGAATTATTTTATTATTATTATTATTATTATTATTTTATTTATTGTTTTATTAGCATTTCTGTTAAATATTAAATTTTGAACCTTGGACTGTTTTTCTAGTTTTTAAATTGTTTGATATATCGTTTAAAATTTTTAAACGTCCTAAATCCCATTCTGGCGATATTTTTATCTCTTTTGGAACTTTATCCTTTGAAACTCTTTGAATTAATATTTGAGGAGATATATGCTCTAAAAAATCCGTCACTAAGCTTATGTATTGTATTTTATCAAGTGACTTATACTCCGCATTCCAATACATTTCTTCAAGCTTTGTATTGTATATAACTACGAGCGGATAAATTTTCAAAGCATCTATTTTTATTAAAGACAACAATTCTGCAGTTTTTAGCATTTCTTTCCTTGTTTCTCCAGGCAATCCTAAGATAATATGCCCACAAACCTTTATACCTCGTTCCTTGCAGTTTTTAATTGCATTTAATGTGTCAATTGCGTCGTGTTTTCTGTTAAGTATAGTTAAGGTCTTATCATGTAATGATTGAATTCCCAAATCAATCCAAATGTCATAACCTTGTTTCACATAATCTCCTAAAATATCTAACTTTTCAGTTTCTAAACAATCAGGTCTTGTCCCAATGGATAAACCCATTACATTTTCATAAGATAATGCAAAATCCCATAATTCTTTTAGATTTTCTGGCTCATCATAGGTATTGGTTGCAGGATAGAAATAAACGTAAAATTTATTTATACCTTTTCGACCGTGCTCGTTTAATTGGAATTCTATTTGCTCTTTTAAACTGTATTTACGATTACAATATTCTACGGAGATTGGCCTACCCATTTTAGGGCAGTAAATACAGCCCTTATCATCTAAAGTGCCGTCTTTATTAGGGCATGAAAATCCTGCATCTACAGGTATTTTAAAAGTTCTAAATGGAACTTTAGACTTCATATAAACTCCGTATTGGGAAATCGGAAAACCTCTTTTTCGCATGGCATTTATACCATCTAATTCTGCAGTGAAATTTAAATTTTCTGCCATTTTTAATACTTTATTCTTTAGATTAGTATATTCTAAATCTTCCCTGGAGTAATCTTTATTATCTTTATTATCTTTATTATTCTCGTTTTTCTCGTTTTTCTCATCTTTGTCCATAATCCACCAAACAATATGATACGAATATTAAAAATATATTAAATAAAATAATATAAAAAATATATTAGTAAAACAATAATATTTTAGCTTATATTCTATATTCAATAGATATATATAATTATATAATTGCAAATAAGAATTTTAATAAGTTTATTAATTCTATGAATATCTTATTCAAAAATATGGTTATTTATAGATGTTATATAGATGTTAAAATCAATTTTATAAATTATTAAATAGTATGGCAACATGATATTCAAATTAAATAATAGCATGATTATTTATATTGAATATATTATTATTTACTAAGGTGAAATTATGATTATTGATGTAGAACTTCACAATGACGAGAAAAGAATATTACAGATATTTCAAAAATTTGGAAAAAATACCCTTGACTTTGAAGAAATTTCACAAGAAATTGAGAAAGAAAAAATTATGAGGGCAGGATTATGGCTTACCGGTCACAAACTTGCTGAAGTACTCGAAGAAAGTAAAAAACTTATAAAACTTAGCAAAGAAGGTATTGAAGCTAAAGAAAAGCAATTACCCGAAAGAAGACTTTCAAAATATATATTGGATAATAAATTTGAAAGTATTGCGATAAAAGACCTTTCAAAAGTTGAAACTCTTGAAAAAGGAGAAATAAACCCTTTATTAGGTAATTTAAAAAAGAAAAACCTTGTAGCAATCGATAAAGGGAATATTGTTTTCAAAAATTTAGATTATGAAGATGAAGAGGAAATTTTAATTTCAAAAATTGCAAATTTGGAAGATGGAATTGAAATATCTAAATTAAGTAAAGAAGACAAAAAAACAGTTGATTCTTTGAAAAAAAGAGGATTAATTGAAGTAAAAGAGATTAAAAATAGGGAATTAAAATTAACCCCTGAAGGTATTGAGTACATCAAAAATCCTATTGAAATTAAAGAAGAAATCACACAATTGACCAAAGACGATATATTAAGCGGAAAATGGAAAGAATGCGATATAAGAGCTTATGATGCTACAATACCTACGGAAAAGGTTTATCCTGCTAAACCTCACCCAATGGCTAAAATCATTGACGATGTTAAGGATATTCTCGTATCAATTGGATTCAAAGAAGTTAAAACATCTGCAGTACAGACTGAACTTTGGAACTTTGACTCATTATTCGAACCACAGGACCACCCTGCAAGAGATATGCAAGATACGTTCTTTTTAAAATATCCGAACATAGGCCTTGTAGATGAGGAATTACTTCAAAAACTTAAATTAATACATGAAAAAGGTATTGTTGGAGATGAACAAATCTCTAAAGGCTGGGGATACATATTCAGTGAAGAAGTATCTAAAAAAGTAGTATTAAGGACACATACTACCGTTTCTTCAATTAAATACTTAGCATCATTGAGTGAAGAAGAAAAAGAAAAAGCTCAAAAAGTATTTTGTATAGATAGAGTATTTAGAAATGAAGCAATCGATTATAAGCACTTACCGGAATTTTATCAATGTGAAGGCATTGTAATGGATGACAATGTAAATTTCGATAACTTAGTCGGATTATTATCCGAATTCTTAAACAAATTAGGGTTTGAAAAAGTAAGAATAAGACCCGCATATTTCCCATTTACAGAACCTTCACTTGAAGCGGAAGTTTACGTTGAAGGTAAAGGTTGGATGGAATTACTTGGTGCAGGTATATTCAGACCAGAAGTTTTAGAGCCTTTTGGAATCAAAAAACCGGTTTTAGCTTGGGGAATTGGGTTAAGTAGACTTATAATGATGATATTGGAGTTACAAGATATTAGAGAACTTCATAAAAATGATTTAGATTGGATAAGAAATAGCAGAGTTAAAACAGTTAAATAAGACCGCTAAATAAAACAGCTATAATTCATATAAATCTAAATTTAACTATTTTTATATTTTATATATTAAATTTATATTTATATTTATATTCTATAATTATATCTATATTCTATAATTATATCTATATTTTAAAATTATGTTTGGGATATTGTGGAAAAAATTAACAAGATAGTTAAAAATTCATATGTTCAATCATTGGAAAATTGCAGAAATGGGGATCAAATTGACGAAATTGAGGCTATTCAAAATATCATCAAAAATTCTAAAAAAATTGTAGTTGCAACTTCCAATGGAAAGAAATTTAAAGTAGTAAAAAATATTATTTTGAAAGTTTTAGATACTCATACTAATCATAATACAATTAACAATTGTAAAAATAATCAAAATAATATTATCATTGAAATGTTAGATATTTGTACAAATTCGGCAGATTTAACAAGAATGCCTGCATTAACTAAAGGAATGATTGCAGTTGATACTACAAATGCAGATTTAATCATAGCTCGTGGTAGATTAGGCGTTGCAGGCTCTGGCTCATTACTATTGGTAATGGATGATAAAGGGCGAATTTTAACCGGTGCAATGTCTCCTTCTTCAATAATCCATAATGAAAGCATAGAACGCAAAATAGAGTTCGAACTTTTAAAAGCACTTGAAAAAATAGGGATAATGGTGGAACTATGAAGTACGGTATTACTGAAAATGTTAAAACAATTGAATCAAAAGTCAAAGTTAGAGATATTATAAAAAGGATTGCTGAAAAAAAGGCTAATGCAATAAAATATTACTTAGAAGGCGAGGAATTTAAGCAAGCAATCATATTTGGTGCTTATTTGTCAGGTAACTATATTGCAAATATGATTAAACCAGATTGTGAAGAAGTTATATTAATCGACTCACAGCCTCATCTAGAAGATATTGTTACAGGAAATGGCATAAAATTCATGGATTTAAACACATTTATGCTAAAACTTAGAAACAATAATTCTAAAGAAATAAATCCAGATTTAGTTATAGATGTTACCGGATTAGGTGGTTTAGACCCCAATATCTTAAAAGATTTCGACCCTAAAGTATTAATTATCGAAGATCCTAAAAGTTCATTCGATAAAGAATTAATGGAAGCAGATAACACCCATAAAAGATTATGCGTTGGTCAAAGAAAAGGTTCTTTAAAAACACTACGTTCTTCAAAAATCTCAAAAACCTCTGGTACCATGACACTTACTGTTGACGTAATAATGGATAGTTGTATGGATATTAAAGAATTAGATGGTGTACTATACGCAGTTCCTAATTTAGAATACTTTGAAGGTATAGTATTCCATGAAAAAGATGTTAGGAAGTTTTTAAGAGAAGTTAATACACCTGCACTTACCGTTAGTTGCTTAGGAAATTTAGATACTGAAATCGACGAAATAATCGATATTAACATGAATAAAATCCATTCATTTGTTAAACCAGTACAGTAAAATAATAAAAATAGAATAATCAAATAATTTTAATAAGTTATTTGATTTAATAATTTATTTAATATTTTAGTATTATTATTTTTTAGAATAAAGGTAATGTTTTTCTAATGTCTCTTTCTATTTTATCAGTTTCTTTACAATATTCTAAAAGTATGTTTTCTAAAATTTCGCCTAAGTCGCTTTCATTCAATCCCATTTCCAATAGACCGATTGCTGAAACGTGCTCTGGCGTGCCTTCGGAAGTTATGTTTAAACCTAGATGGATTTTACCTGAAGTAACACCCTTACAAGCAATACATACCGATATTTTTTTATTATCATAGTACAAGTCATCGCCTGTTTTTAATATCTTAATATTTGCTTTTGTTTCGATTACATCTTTTACAATATTTACGAGCATTCTTTGTCTTAAATAAGTAGTTTTTAAGTCACAATTATCGAAATGCTCCACTATAAAGTTTATTGCGCGCTTTGAAGAAATCGGAATTTCATATTCTGCCTCTTCTTTTACATCTTTTAAATCCTTCATATTTGCTATTTTTACTTGCATGGCCCCTATGAAACCTACGATACTATCCTTTTGAACATCGAATGATTTAAAAGCCCATAAAGGTTCTATTTCTTCCCCGGTGTAGTCCAAATTAGTGTTTACTTTTATACCACAAATACTGTTAAAATCTAATTTTTTAGAATTATTGTTTAATTGCATAATATCACCATTTACAATCTCCAATCAAATAATTTTAGTAAATAACTATTAAAAAATAATATAAAAATATATAGTTGATTTAATTATAGAGAAATATATTAAAAATTATAAAAATTAAAAAAAGAATATTAAAGTTTAAAACTTATTTTATAATTTACTTTATAATTTAGTTTAAAACTTTTACTGTATCATCATTTACATATTCAACGGTCATTGTAGATTCACCGTTGTATAATCCTTTTTTCATTGCAAGAACGCACGCTTTAGTACCTAATTTGTCAGAACCTGCAAGAACTAAGATTTCACTATTTTTATTGAATGGATTTGTTACTTTTTGAATGATACCTTTATTTTCACCAGGGTTCTCATTTGAAACTTTGAAAATCAATCCATTTTCTATTTTTGCTGTTGCTTGGTTAGCTACAGGACCGCCTACGAGAATTAAATCAGCACTTGACATCAATAATTCATCTTGGTCAATGATGTTAACTGAACCTTGGAAGTCTACAACTTTTTCCATTAATTTGTTATTTTTGTAGAGGAATATTTGGTCATCCCAGTCATCTTCCTTATCATTTTCAATTTTAACGGCAAATACGTTGTTACCAAAGCTTTTTGAACCTTCTTCAAGGTCTATTGTGTAGTCAGCATTCTTAATGATTTTAAAGAATGTTTCACTTGTATTTGAACCAACGTCTGCAAGTTCGATATTGTAATTTAAAAATTTGAAGTTTTTAGGTAATTCATCTGCGTTTCTGTGTTCTAATTCGATAGTTTTACCATCGATATCAACTCTTATATCAGAGTAGCCTTCTAAATCATCCCCTTTTACAAATTCATATGATCGGTATACGTTAAAGAAGAATACTTTCTTATCATCTGCTTCTAATATATCATCATACTTCAAAGCGATATCTTCTCCTTTTACTTTACGAACGTCATCTTGGAATAATTTAAAGTTATCAACTCTTTTACCATTTCTTAAAACGTCAACCATTAGTTCGCCTTTAGAGAATGCCAATAATTTAACGGTAATATCATCTACGGTAAATGAATCTGAACATGATGTATCGTTTATTAAATTACCTAAAACGATTTTATCGCTATCAGATTCTAAAACTGTATAGCTACTACCCATGAATGAAACTTCGTCCCCTACATCATCTGATTCAAGGGTTTCTTTATATTCTACATCTTTATATATTACATTTGAACCTTCTCTCTTGAATGAAACCTCTAATACTTCAGTATTATCTGTTAATTCAAATTCGTCAATAGCAGGTACGAAATAAATTAAAGTTTCTAAAACTTTTAACTTTTTATCGTCAGTAACTGAAAGTTCTCTCTTTGAATAGTAACTGTCTAAAAGCATATTTGCATAATCTGCATCTACCTTATCCTTGTTAACCACAATTAAAGGGCTATTTAGTGAATAACCCATTGATATTGGAGCCATTACCATTATGGTCAATACTAAAACTGCCATATATTTTGGTAAATTCATTAAATCACCACGTTGAGTAAATTAAATTGTTATTTAAATTTTCGCAATTAAATATTTGTGAATATATTTCAATTTTTACGAATACCTGTACGTATATTCGTAGATAATTACAATATAATTACAAGTAGTTATATTATCTTTAAAAGTTATTGTAATTTAATAGAATAATAATTTTAAGTGTGATTATTATATAAATATTGATAAAAGTTTTATAATTAATATATTTTGTCATTTGGTTTGGTGTACCATTGATAAATATTAATTAAAATTTTTATAATGATGTGCCTTAGATAATGTACACAGTTTAGTATCTTTCGTTCAAAATATAAATTACTTATTGTTTTTTTAATCCGTAATCAAAATTAAATGAATCAAATATTATTAAATATTAGAATTGTATATTTTTAGAAGAATGTATTGAATGTATTGAGAGTATAATTATTAATAAAAAAATGAATAGAAAATAAATTGAAATGAATAAAAAAATAACTTAAAAATGATAAAACTTATCGATATTTAAACACGGTGAAATTATGAATTCCAACGATTTAAAAGCAAATTTAATTAATTTACTTAAAGAAGTTAACTGCGTAAAATTTGGAGATTTTACATTGGCCTCAGGTAAAAAAAGCGACTACTATGTGGATATTAAAAAAGCTACCACTAATCCAAAAGTTTTAAAAGCTGTAGCAAAATTAACTGCTAAATTATGCGAAGAATTTAAAGAAAATGGAGCTTATGAAAATTTAAAAGTTGCAGGTGTTGAACTTGGCTCTGTATCAATAGCTACAGCTGTTTCTTTGGAACTTGAAAAAGATTTATTAATTGTTAGAAAAAAAGCTAAGAGTTATGGAACTAAAAATAAAATAGAAGGCGAACTAAACCCTAATGATAATGTAATTGTTATGGAAGATGTAACCACTACCGGTGGGAGTGTATTAAAAGCAGTTGAAGAACTTAAAGAGGCTAATGCTAACGTTAAAGCTGTTTTTGTAATTGTAGATAGATTAGATGGTGCAGATAAACTAATGAAAGAAAATAACGTTAGATTCATTCCTTTGGTAAAAGTTAATGAATTAAAAGGTTAATAAAAATAATAAAAAATAAAAAATTCTTTTTTTTAATTTTAAAATAGATTATGCGTATTTTAAATTAGTATAATACCATAACTTCTACAAATTTATGTTGTTCGTCTTCTTCGTTGTACCACATGCTTATACCTAACATTAAATTGTCTTTTATACCAAGTGCATAATCACATTTACAACCTATGTTTTCAAAAGAAGCTTTTAAAGCGTCAAAACCCATTTCGTCAGGGAATACGCCTTCTTCACCCATTATTTCATTTATTCTGTTTACCATACCGAGTTTATCTTCTTCATTCATTAATTCGTATCCATTCTGTTTTATTTTAGCTTCCAAATACTCTTTAATGCTTTTGTAATCATTAAACTCTATATCTCGGCAGATACTCCTAACAGCTATCATTTCTTCTTTATTTACAACAGGTTTTGAACCTTTGAATGCGTCTAATGACCTTACTACTTTTCCAATTTTAACATTTAACATCATAATATCCACCATAATATAAAATACTGTAAATTATAAAAAATACATAAAATATTGAAATAAGATAAAAATTTGATTTATTTTAGATTATTTAATTGTTTAATTGTTTAATTGTTTAATTGTTTAATTGTTTAATTCCCAATATGTAAGCCTTTAAATGATTAATTTTTTAATTCGCTAATTTTTTAATTCTTCGTCACTTTCGTTTTGCTCATTTCTTAATTCCTTTAATTTATGAGACTTTGTTTTAATCAACTGGAATGATATGGCACCACATATGGATACTAATACGTAAGAAACTACCCTATCTAATAATGTTATTGTTGCTGCACTAGATGGTGCTATTTTAAAGAATACATACATTGCTATCATTACAGTGTCTGAAGTACCTAAACCGCCCGGCAATGCTGGAACTATACCAACCAGTAATGAAACTAAATAGGTTGAAGAAACTGCAAATAGCGGAGCTACTGAGCCAATTGCTATAAAGAATATATATATCTTGAAAATATCTAGAGACCACCACATAAATGAATAAAATGTTGCAATTGCAATTCCTTTCTTTTTTGTTTTAAAAAAAAGTAAGGTATTTTGGAATTCATCTACGCCTTCGCATAATCTACTATCAGATACTCTTTTCTTGGAAAATCTCCTAAATATTTTTGCGCCAAACTTTACAATTTTGTAAGCCAATTGTTTGTGCATGGCTACATATAATATAGCACCAGTTAGTGTCATTACCGCTATCCAAGCCATTATAAACATTATCGTGTATTGTTCGGATAAGCCATTTACTATGAAATATAATATGATTATAAAGGAAAGGGTCAAAAATACTACACTATCCAATAATCTTTCAATCATAACTGTTGAAAATGAAATATGATATGGTATATTACCCAGTTTCGAAAGATAATATGCCCTAAAAGGTTCTCCACCACCTTTCATAGAAGGAGTGATATTATTTATAAACTGCCCCATTAACACCAAATTAAGTAAATCCGTGTATTTTGCAGAATATCCCTTTAATTTTAGTAAATATTGCCACCTTAGAATTAACATTAAGATTGCAAGAGCATAAACTACGATAGATAACCCAAATATTTGGAAGTTTGTTTTTAACAAAACTTGATATATGTCCTCAAGACCTATCCAATTGAATATATATGCCATTATTGCGAAACCTAAGCCGTAAAATATAATATTTTTTACCCATTTTCTGACATTTGAGCTTTTAGACTTGGATTCTGGACCTTTTGAATTCATTTTTTCCCCTTAATTTAAAGTTAGACTATTATAACCCTATTAATCTAATCGTAATATGACTTAGTTAAAATTGAATAATGTATAATGCTTATTTAAAATATTTAAATTATTTAAATTATATATGTTACGTTTAAAAACTAATTCTTCTCTACTTTTAAAAGATATTTTTTATAATATATATAATTTGTTTTTATAATTGGATAATACGAAGTATTTGAAGAATAGTAATACAAAATAGTACATATAAATCTGAAAAACTTAATAGACATTTAAACCAATTGTTGTTTTAAAAAAGAAAAAAAGAAAGTAAGTAATTAATATTTTCTCAATAATTCTCTTATTATTCTTGCAAATGCAGGTCTTGAGATGAATACCCCGAATAAAACACCTGCTATTGTAGTTATTGCAAATCCTTTTAACATACCAATACTCATTAAGAATAATGGAGACATTGCCGCAATTGTGGTTGCTGCTGCACCAAATATAATAAAGAATGCTCTTTGAATGCTTCTTTTAACTTTTTTAGATTCACCCGCTAAGGTTTCATCTGTTATCACGATTTGGTGGTCAACACTTGTACCCAAAGTCGCAATTATACCTGCAATAGCTGCTAAATCCAATTTCCAACCGATTATCGAAGCGAAACCTAAAATAAGGAGTACTTCGGAAGCTCCTGTTATCAATATAGGAAGAACTATCTTAGGAGTTTTATATCTGATACCAATTACAGTTGCCACGGCTAAGAAAGCAATGATACCTGCAATTATTGAACTTTTTATGAATTCTTCACCCAATGTAGGGGAAATTGAATTAATGTATGCAATATTAACTTTTACAGGTAATGAACCAGATTTTAAAGCAGTGTAAATTGCCCAAGCTTGGTCTTCGTCAGCTTTTGTAGGATTACTACCTGCTACAGTTATTACCTGGCTAGGGTGTGGTTTTCCGTCTGCCAAATCGGGTGAAAGTACAGGGTCACTTATTAAAATTTCATCGAGGTAAAGGAGTACTTTGTAACCACCTTTTCCATAGGAAACGTTTGCAAAATTATCTGCACCCTCTGAAGATAATTTAAAACTTACACCGTAACCTGCTGCAGTTAAAGCCGGTTCTTCAACATATTCAACATCTTTACCAGTGTAAGCGGTTACATTATCTATAGTAGCGTAAAATACCCCTTGTTGAGCTATAACTTTTTTAATACGCTCTAGGTCAGCACTTTCGGGTATTTCGATCGCTATCTCTTCACTACCCCTCGAATAAACATTCACGTCACTTAAACCATTTGTATTTAACCTACTTGTTAAAATTTCGGTAATGACGCCCATTTCCTGTTCCGTAACTGGTTTTTCCGTTTGTAGTACTATTGTAGACCCACCACTTAAATCTACACCAAAAGATATTCCATTGAATACTATTGTTAATATAGAAGCTACAACACACACCAATAGGAATAAAACCTTTTTATCTTTTAGTAATTTCATAATATCCCTCAATTAAATTAACTAAAGCATAATTAATTTAATTAATTTAATTAATTTTGGTATTGTATTATTCATATACTATTTTTGTCGTATAGTATCTTTATTGATAATATTACCATATTGATAATATTTTACTAGTTAAATTTAATTTCTTAAGAATATACAATTTTAATTTTATATTGACTTTATAATCTACTTATTTAGACTTTTTAAGCTCTGTAACGTAATATCTTAATATTCCTACGTTTGTTACCCAAGTTAACATTAAATCCGCAATTAAACCAATTAATAAAACGATTGAAATATCTTTTAACATTTCAGCTGCAGGAACTATGTATGAAACTACAAGGTATAAAACCGCCATTGCCACAATTGTGGTTATAGACATTGTCATTCCTGTCTTCATTGATTGATTAATCCTGTTTTCAAGAGTATCGGATTTTCTCTTTAAAACTCTTGTTGTTAACATAATGTCCGTATCGACACTGTAACCAATTAACATTAATAATGCCGCTATTGTTGATGTTGAAATAGGTATCCCAAATAAACTCATACCGCCAACTGCAATTACAATGTCAGATGCTGCTGCCAAAATAACCGCGAAACTTGGTACTGGTGTTCTAAATATTGCATACACAACAATTGCCATGAATAAAAATGCAAATCCTACTGCTTGGAAACCTTGATTCCAGAAGTTACTACTTAATGTAGAACCGATTTGCTTTTCAGTATATTGTAATTTTGATAAATCATCCGTATTTAATGCTGCTGCCAATGAATTTCTCAATTCATCTATGTCAACATTTGTTCCTGCTTTTACATCCAAATATTGGGCAGAAGAAGACGTTGATATCTTAAAATCTACGTCAGGATATTGTTTTTCTAATGAACTATAGTCAAAGTTATTAGGTACGATTACAGTTATTTCAGTACCTCCGCTAACGTCAATGCTCTGATTTAGACCATTCACCGAAACGAAAACGACTGATAAGAGTGCTAAAATTACCGGAATAACTGTTAATACTTTATAATTCTTGTACATAATGCACCCTCCGAATTTTAAAAATTCTGATAAGTGATAATTGAGATATATATTATTTAAATATATATGAATAAATTTCAATAGGTATTAATGATTTTTAAATATAATTCACTATAACTTAGTAAATCAACCATAATATGTATAAATTTATAATTAATGTATGATTAATGTATGATTAATATATAATCAATATAATTTGTAATAAAATATATAAGTATTTATTATATTCGGGATAACACTATTTTATGACAATATAATTCAGAAATAAAATCATATATATTATGAATTAAGATATTTAAGATATATTTTAAATTGATGGGTGCAATTATGGAAAAGCTCGATAATATAAACTTTTGTAAAAAATTTGATAATTTAGACAATACTATTGATAAAATCATGAATATTGCTGAAAAAGAAGGATATGAAGCTGATATTTATATATCAAAAGATGATGACTTCAGTGCAGAATTAGAGGGTAAACACTTAGATAATGTAGAAACCTCAAATAGTTTTGGTATAGGCGTACGTGTTATAAAAGATGGTAAAGTAGGTCTTGCATACAGCACCGTGGAAAATCCAGAAATTATATACAAAGCTATGGCAAATCTTGTAAATGATAAATATACGGAATTACCAGTTCCCCAAAAATATAAAAGCCCTAAAGGAACTTTCTTTAAGGAATTAAAGGAAGTTAATCAACCTAAAATCCTTGAAGATGTATTTTATATGGCTGAAGAGTTAGAAAAAAATGGTATCACTTCAGTAGGTGGAGGAGTTTCCACAGGTTACGGGTACAGTAGACTTGTTAATACCAACGGCGTAGATGTAGAAGAAGAAGGTACTTATTATTCTGCATCCATTTCAGGAATAAAAGATGGAGAAACTGCTTATGAATATATAACCAAAAATAACGTATTTAATGTAGATGTTATTTCAGATTATGTAATCAATATTCTTAAAAATACCAAGTCAATTAAAGAAAGCTTTGAAGGAAACATTGTTCTTAGTCCTCGCGCTTTATACTCATTACTATCATATACGTTAATTCCGGCATTTAATTCAGAAAGTGTGCAGAGAAATAGGTCAATGTTAGCCGGAAAAATCGGAGAACAAATATTTGGTGAAGACATATTCATTTATGATGATAGTACACTCGATAATGCACTTTACTCCTCAAAAACTGATGATGAAGGTAGCCCAAGTGAAAGAACAGCTTTAGTAGAAAATGGAGTATTAAAAAGCTACTTATACGATATTAAAAGAGCAAATATCGAAAATGAATCTAAAAAAGATGAAAAAGAGTATGTTAAAACCACTAGTAACGCTTCAAGAGGCTATTCAAGTTTACCAAGTATTTCAAGTTCAAATATTATAATTAATCCAGTTGAAAAGATTGAAGAATTGGACAAATACCTTTATGTTAACTCTTTAATAGGTACACACACGTCAAATCCAATTACGGGAGACTTCTCTGTGGAAATTAGCAACAGCTACATTGTAGATAAAGGGGATAAAATACCTGTTAAAAAAGGTATGCTTTCTGGAAACATATTTGAAATATTAAAAGAGGCAACTCCGTTGGATAATGTAGAACAGAGAGGTAAATTAATATCTCCAGCGTTAAAATTCCAAGGTAAAACAATTGTTGAATAAAAAAAACAATATTTAAATGCTAAATAAAAAAATAAAAAAAATAATAAAAAATATTTTATTTTATTCTTAATTTATTCTTACTTTATTTTTAAGTTAATTTTTAAGATTTAATCCTATTTTTAGTTAGAAAACAAATTCAACGTCAGATAATCTTCTTTTTACTTCGTTTAAAATTTCATCTTCCTTTGTTTCTGAAAGTTTACCATCTTTGAACGCGTCAAAGCAAGCTGCCATTCTTATGTAGCTTCCAACATCGTCCCAAGGTACTGTTGAGATTAATTTTTCTTTAATGAGGTATTGTGAAAATTCTTCTGCGTTTTCAAATTTAGCACCGTCTTTTGTTCCTATTGGCGCTTTTACATATAAATAGAAGGTTCCACCAGGCATTTGTGCGTTGAATCCTAATTCTTTTAACATTTTTACCATTTTTTGGAGTCTTCTTTCGTATTTTGCTCTTGTAGCTTCGGTAATTTCTGGGTGTCTTAAACAGTAAATACCTGCTTTTTGGATAGGTATGAATTGACCACTGTCATAATTATCTTTAACAGCTGCAAAACCTCTTACGATTAATTCGTTACCCACTACAAAGGCTAATCTCCATCCAGTCATGTTGTAAGCTTTTGAAAAACTGTGTATTTCTACACCTACGTCTTTAGCCCCTTCAACGGATAAAAATGATAGTGGTTTTTCACCGTAGGTCAATGCTGCGTATGCTGCATCTTGTACTATCAAAATATTATTTTCCTTTGCAAATTCAATTGCTTCTTTGTAGAATTCAACTGTTGCTTGTGCGCCTGTTGGGTTATTTGGGTAGTTTATGTATAAAATCTTAGCTTTTTGTTTTATATCTTCAGGTATGCTTTTTAAGTCAGGTAAAAATCCATTTTCTTCTTTTAATTCTAAGTTGTAAACTTCTCCACCGTACCATTTTGTGTGGGTTGCTGTTACAGGGTAACCTGGGGTAGTCATTAATGTAACATCTCCAGGGTTAATGAATACTGATGTAATGTAAGCTAAAGCGGGTTTTGAACCAATTGAATGGATTACTTCAGTTTCAGGGTTTATTCCTGTTACGCCAAATACTTTTTCCATATATACTGGAATTTCGTCTTTTAAAGCTTGAGTACCATTGTCAGAATATCCTCTGTTTTCTGGCTTTTTTGCTTCTTCGTAAAGAGTTTCGATTACTTTTGCATCTGCCATTTCGTCTGGCTCTCCTACACCCATATCAATTAATTCAACGTTAGGGTATTTCTTTTTAGCTTCGTTTTTGGCTCTTTTGATTTTTTCGAATTTGTAAATTACATCTTCTTTTCCAAAGTTATTGCCACCGATTCTGTCTGCAAAAAGATTTTGAATATAACTTTCCATTTTAACACCAATAAGTTGTTTTTTATACATACTTAGTTATCCTATATAAAATATATGGATAAATTTAAAATAATGAATTTATAAAAAAATAAAATAAAAATTAAAATAAAAAAATAAAATAAAAAAAGACGAAATAATAATTATAAAACAAAATAAGTACCCAAATATATTAATTTAGAAACCCATTTATTTAAATTATTGAACAATTCATCCATATTTTCATAATATTCAAAATCCATATAAAATACGTAAGTTCCTAATTTTGTTTTAGAAGGTCTAGATTCAATTCGTGATAAATCGATATTAAGCTTTTTAAATTCGCCTAATACGTCATATAAACTTCCTGCCCTATTTTCTTTCAATTCCAATATTACAGTGGACTTTACTCTTTTTAAATCGTCTATTCCAAAGTTAATATCTTTTATGTATTCCTTATTTTGCTTTTTTGAAATTAATAAAAATCTTGTTTGGTTATTTTTATAATCCTGTATGTTTTTATCCAGTATGTTTAAATCGTATATTTCAGCATTAGCCTCTGAACAGATTGCAGAAAGTCCATCGTCTTGTTTTTCTGCAATAGTTTTTGCAGAAAGTGCCGTACTTTCCATTGTTTCAGTTACCCAGTGATTAGAATTGATATAATTTCTACATTGTGCTAGTGCTTGAGGATGCGATAAAACTCTTTTTATAGTATTTTTATCATTTGATGTAGAAACTAAAGCATGTTCTATATTAATATCTATTTCTGCCAATATATTGACGTTTGTTTCCATTAACAAATCTTGTGTTAATGTTACAGAGCCTTCAATGGAATTTTCCGAAGGAACTACGCCATAAACTAAGTTATTGTCATCATGCTTTGAAGTATCTAATTTTTCTAATTTTTCTAATTTTTCAAAGATTTCATTTATAGAATTACAGTAGATAATTTCTTCGGAATTTTTTAAATGTCCTGCAAATAATTTAGCCGCTTTTTCACTATAACTGCCCATAGGTCCGAGACAATATATCATGGTTACACCACATTATAATAATTTATATTACTCCTTTTTTAGCTGAATTAATAAGAATTGACCGTTTAAATTTAATTTTGAGTTTAATTTAGATTTAGATATTTTATCATTATATCTTAAAGATAATTTAAGTACTTTATTTAATAAAAAATTTGGCAAAATCTTAAAGAGTGGGTGAACAAAATAAAAAGTTTCAAAATGCTCAATTTTTAAAGTCGAGACATTGTGATTTGATTTATTGTAATTCGATACATAATTTTTAAAAGTTCCTAGATTTAAAAGATTGTGTTTTACTTTCCAATCTGTGAATATATCCTCATTGATAGATGAATCTTTGTTTACAACAATTATTAATGCTGTACCATCTTTTTTTAATAGCCTTGTTAGTTCATTTAAAGCTTTAGTTACATTTACATGCTCTAGAACGTTTATACATAATATAGTATTTGCACATTCATTCATTAAGGGCAAATCTTCTATATTAGCACATAACAGATTATTAGAATTTATATTAGTATTATTTTTAAAAATATTCAACAGCTGTTGGGAAAAATCTATATATAAAGTATCTAAATCTTTTGTAAGATTATAAAAAGAACCATACCCGCAACCACAATCAATTATTGGTTCTTTCAATTTTAAAGTACCGTTTTGCTTGTTTTTATTAACAATATTAAAAATAAGATCTTCTTCGTGTTTCATTATACTTTTTACGTAATTTGGGTAGTTTTCTACCTTCCAATTATCATAAAAATCTTTTACATTTTCAGAATCATTTGAATTAATTTTTTGGTTATTTTTGTCTTTAATGCACATAATCTCACAAAAAATATGACATAATATAAATTAAATGTCAAATATTAAATATTATATAAAAATTATATAAAATTATATAAAAATATAGAAATTAATAGTATATTATTTAAATTACTTCACATTTTAAGCCATAAACTATAGTGCCTTCAGGAAATAAATTTTTAATTTTGTCGACTATTTCATCCCTATTTTCATCAGATATTGTTTCGTTATCGCCCAATTCTTTGTCTAATGAAAAGCCAGTTCTATGATAATAGGTATTTTCCATTATCATCGCCACTTCAGGGAATTCTAACGAAACTACCCTAGATTCCTCGCCTAAAATGCCAACAATATCTTTCAAGATATTTTCAAAATCAATTATTTCTTTATTGTAAAAAACACCATCAATCATCAATTTCATAAAATCACCGAAATTTAGATATTTTAAATTATATTAATTGAGTTATAATTATTCTAAGAATAATTTAATGTATATTTGAATAAATCACAAGAATTTACAAACAATATTAAAAATAAAGTAATAATGTAATATAATATGTAAAAAATTAGAGAGTATGTTGAAAATTATTTTGGTATATTTTATTTTGGTATATTTTATATTAGCAACCACATATATATTCCTTTTCAAAATCATATAACAATTCTTTATCGTTTTTATCATTTGTTATGTAGTATTTTTTATCAGCCCTAACTTCCCCACATACTTCAGCGGTAATGTTTACATCTTCCAAAGTACGTTTTAATCCGTTAACATTGCTTTCATTCGTAGTAAATACGAAAGCACTACCGGGGTACATATTTAACCATTGTGACATTGGTATATCGTCATTTCTTGGTATTTTATCCACATTTACTGTTGCTCCTTTCTTTGAAACTTCCAAAAGCATTCCTAAAGTCCCCAAAGCTCCAGGATTACTTATATCTTTACAAGCGTTTGCAAGCTTATTTTCCCCTATCTCTACTAAAGACTTTAATTGAGACCTTACAAGTTGCTTAGATTTCATAGACGTTGTATCCCAGTTTAAAGAAAAGTCTTCGTGTGCTTTTCCATCTATATCATAAGCAAAAACTATTTTATCGCCTACTTTTGCAGAATCGCTTCTTAATACAGAATCTCTCCTAACAGTACCAGTTATTGAAATGTCTAATACATTACATTGTGCATCCGGGTGTGTATGCCCCCCAACTACAGGAATGCCGAATTTTTTAACACCGTCTTTTAAACCTTTTAAAAGGTCTTTTCCCATTTCTAAGTTTTTTATGCCGATTATATTAGTCATTCCAATTGATTTGCCCCCCATGGCTGCAATATCATTTGCATTTACTAGAACAGAACAGTAACCTGCCCAATAAGGGTTTTTTTCCAATAATCTTCCCCATATTCCATCAGCTGCCAAAAGAATTGCGTTTTCGTCGTCATAACCAATAATTGCTGCATCGTCCCCAAAATCAGCAATGATTTCAAAATCATAATCACAGTCTTCGGTGTTAAATTTAAAATTATTAACAACATTCTTTATTTCCTTTTTACGAGTTACTCCCTCAAAAGTCTTTACTAAATTAACTACGCTTTTTAAATCCATATAAAATCGCCCAATAATAGTTGATACTATCCGATAATTAAATTATAATTAATTATAATTAATTATAATTATTTATTCATTTTTTATCTAATATTCTTTTTTTCTTATTATTTATTAATCTATTGATTTAAAATAACTTTAGAAATTTTAAAAATATATGTAAAAAAATAAATAATATTATTTTAGGATATACTGTTGTTACATTTATTACATTTATTACATTATTTTGCAGTTATTGACACTATGAATATATTTTTAATTAATGATATTACTTTTTATCAAGTATTATATTATAATTTATTTATTATTATATTTTTCATAAGAATCTCTTAAGAGTTCGATAACTGGCAATTTTTTGCCGGAAAGATATTCAATACATGCCCCACCACCGGTGCTGATGTGGTCGATTTTGTTTGAAAGTCCTATTTTTTCAGTTGCTGCAGATAAGTGACCCCCACCAATTATTGAAAAAGCTTCTGAATTAGCTATACTTTCAATTAATGATTTAGTACCTGCCATGAAGTTAGGGTCCTCAAATACACCTGCGGGACCATTTGCTACAATAACTCTTGCATTTTTCAACTCTTCTTCATAAATTGCCATGGTTTTTCTACCCATATCGAATATTGGGTAGTTTATAGGGTCATTTTCATTTAATTCTCTTTCTACTCTTTCGTTGTTGATGTTTAAAGCAACATCTACAGGTGTCAATATTTTGTTTCCGTACTTGATTAATAATCCTTTTGCGATGTCGATTTGGTCCTTATAACCCATTTTTTCAATTGTATCAACATTAGCGCCGATATCATAACCTTTAGCTTTTAAAAATATATTTGCTACAATACCACTTGTTAAAACTTTGTCTGCGATATCTTTTTTAAGAACGTTGTCGATAACTTCGATACTATCGTCAGCTTTAGCGCCACCTACTGCGTATACACATGGTTTTTCAGGGTCATTTAATGCCTTGTTCAAACTTTGCAATTCTTTTTCTAAAATCCTACCTGCCAACATTGGCATGTAGTATGCAAAGCCTACTAAAGAAGGTTGAGCCCTGTGTGCTGCTGCAAAAGCGTCATTTATAAAATAATCAAAAAAAGGTGCCAATTTTGAAATTGCAATGGTATTTGCTTGCTTTTCAGGAGTTATATTTTCCCATTTCTTCCATTCTGACATGACTTCTTCTGCTAAAAATCTGAAGTTTTCAAGCATTAAAATCTCGCCACTTTCTAAGTTTTTGATTTCTTCGATTACATTAGTACAAATTATTGAATCGATAAATTTTACAGGATAGTTTAAAACTTCTGACAATTTTTTTGAGTGTTGCTCAAGCGATATGTAGTCATTTTTACCAGGTCTACTTTGGTGTGCGATAATAACTATCTTCGAACCTTTTTTAACTAAATCACATATTGTATCTTTACAAGCCTCTATTCTTGTAAGGTCGGTTATTTCCTTTGTCGAAGGGTCGATAGGGCTATTAATATCTACTCTTAAAGCTACAGTCTTATTTTTTAAATCAAAGTCATCTATCGTATAATACATATTATCGTCACCAATTACTTTATTATATTTTTTTGTATCTTGTATCTTGTATCTTTGTATCCTTATTTGTTGTATATTTTGTGTTTCTAATCGTTTTTTAATTTCGTTTTTAATAACATTCGCCATATTAATTTATGTTACTATGATATACCATTATAATAATTAAATCACTTATATATAATTATGTAGAATTGTATGAAAGTAAGATTAAAGATTTAATATTTTATTTTATACTCAGTATGATTTTTTAATAAATATAAAAATTCAATCAAAAAAGATATATAAAAATAAACATAAAAGATATATTGATTTCAAAAAAATTAATAATATAATCATATAATACTAAAAAAATGGGCATATATATAAGTTATTTAAATTCTAACCTTAGGAGGTTGAATATGTTAAGAAAAATAAAAAGAATATTTGTTGGCAATAAAGAATTACCTGCTCAAGTACCTATAAAAGAGGAAGAGTATGTTATATACGGAGACCAGAAAAAAGAATTAGCAACAAAATCTGATGAAATCCCTAAGCAAGCGATGATAGTAAGCGATGAAGTAAAGCCGGAAGTTCAAGAAACAGTGGCTGTTCCTGAAGAAAAAATAAAAATCGTAACTGAAAAAATAAACCCTAAAATGATAATAGCAAGGATAAAATCGCCTGAGGACTTTGAATACCTTAAGGATAGACTAAATAGGGAAATATATGATGTATTCATCATAAATCTTGAAGAAGTTCCTATTGAAGCTATTATTAAGCAATTCTCAGACTTTAGAAAATACCTTGAAACACTAGGCTATAACTTAGGTGGTTTAAGCGAAAATATCATATTAGCATACAGAGATGAAGTAGATTTGGATAAATACGTTTCAGATGCTATTGGTAAAAAAATGGTGGAACAATAATGATTGCAATAACTGGTACGCCAGGTGTTGGAAAATCAACTGTTTCAAAAGTATTTTGTGAAGTACAAGACTGTAATTTATATGATATAACCAAAATTGTTAAGGAAAATGGATTATATTATGAAAAAGATGAATCTTTAGATTCTTATGTTGTTAATTTCGATAAATTAAAAGAATTTTTTGAAAAGGAATTTATTTCCAATGAAAAAAATAAATCAAATAAAAGTGTTGTTATTGAAGGGCATGTTAGCCAACATCTTGAACTTGATTATGATTATATAATCGTACTAAGGTGCGAACCTAAAATCATTGAGGAAAGACTTAAAAAAAGAGGCTATTCGGAAAGTAAGGTTCATGAAAATGTTGAAGCAGAAATAATGGACGTTTGTTTGATTGAAGCATTGGAAAGTGCTCAAAACAATGAAAATATAAAAATTCATGAAATAGATTGTACAAACAAAAACCCGGATGAAGTAGTTAAGGAAATGATTACTGCAATTTCCACCAATAATTTAGCATATGGAACTGTTAGTTGGCTTGAAATGTATTTTGATTATTTACAATGATAATTAGATTTTTAAGTCCATTACTTTTATTTTTTATATTATTTTATATTAATTCGATATTAATTTCAGGTTATTTTTTAAAAATTTATTATGTAAAATAAAATTGTCGGATAAATTAAGTACGACATTAGTATTGAGGTATTTACTCTTTTATATAAACATAATAACCCCAAAACGGTCGATATAATAAATATTAATAAATTATAAATCATATTTTGACTTAAAAATGTTAATATCATGATAATTATCAAAATTCCAACTAATAAATACCCATACATTTTTTTATAATTCACTTTATCCTTAGTTTTTAAGAATATTTTTGAAATAGTTTTTGAAATTTTTAAAAGTATTATAAAACTTAACACTGTGGAAATCAACATAGCGCCTAAAAATTTAAAAAGTTCCAAATCGACATTTAAATTTTTTATTAGTTGTGCGGAACCACTCCTACCAACGCCGATAATCATTAATGCCCATATAGATAACATTTCATTTGATACGACAATCGCTCCTTGGGATACCAAAAAGTTTTCCAGGCTTTTTGATTGTTGATTCGCTTTATTCAATATATCTTCACCCATTAGCGATACACTAGTTAATTTATTATTACGACCAATGATTAAATTACGCATATTCTGTATTTTTTGTAAGAATAAGGCTAAGAAATAATTTATTTGAGAACCTCCAAATGCAGGGATTGCTATTCTAAAAAATCCCCCTATTGTCCCCAGTAATGAATAGTAGATATAATTTAAAATGGCTTTTTTTTCAAAACTTAGATTTTTGTTATTCTGGATATTATTGCCATTATTAGCGCTATTTCTTTTGTTTTTATTTTTTTTATTAGTATTATTATTAGTATTATTATTATTATTATTATTATTATTATTTCGATTATAATTTCCAAATAATATATTGTGAATTAAAATTGGTACGCCAAACATTCCTGTAAAAACCAAGGTTAGTGTAATATCAAATGAAGGATTGAACGATAATGTATAAACACCCAAAAAACCGGCACATAACGAGATTATGAAAGTCCATAACTTATTTTTTTCCGTCGAAATTGCCAAAATTAACATGATTGTTAATATATAAGCCATATGATTTTTTAATCCATCGTAAGCGTTTGAAATAATTAAATAAATGTCCCGGTTATTAGAATTGATAAATTCAAATATTGAAGCAATTGAAAACAAGCACAATATAATTGTACTAGATAATAAAACACTTAATAATCCACCCAAACCAGATAAAAAAATACCTTGATGTGTATTTTCATTTTTAACATATTTTTGTAGTGCATTTACGGAAATTGCAGTTTCTGAATCTGGAACGCCAAAATAAGCGGTTGGAATATAATTTATAAAATAATGTGAAATAACCCATCCAATTAAAAAATAAATTATCAAATTGGTATCAATAGCATATTCGTAAATTAAAAAAGATATGGTCGGTAAAAAAAGGTTTGGATGAATTCCAATACATAAACCGGTGATTATTCCGCAAAATATACCTGTTAAAATGCTTAATATTTGGAATAATACGATATACAAGATTTCACCGGCTTAATTTTAGTAATGAGTTACGTGTTTAGTTTAATTATTACTATTACTATTACTATTACTATTATTATTATTATTATTATGTGATTTACAATAGCTACAGAGTTTATAATCATTATAAGTGTTATTTATATTTGAAATATTGAAATAAGTTTTATTTATTATTTTTTTACCATACGGGCAATTTTCTAAGGTATGATATACTTTTGAAGAAGATTTTAAACTAAGATATGCCAAAACTGACGATTCATTTTTATCGTTATTAGTATTTTTAGGATTATTTGTAGTATTATCGCTATTAATATCGTTATTTTTAGTATTATCGTTGTTACTGCGAATAACATTGTCATATGTTTGCGAACTATTTGCTTTGGAAATTATTTTTAAGTCATTCGTATTTTTTAGGTAAATTATATTGTAACCCATATAATTAGTAATTTTACCAATAACTTCTATTTTATCACCCAATGTGATATTACTATTATATATGTAAAGATTATACTCAGATTTTAAATTATTCTCCGGATAAATAATTAATGAATTTTTATAGTCCTTATTTTTCATGTTATTCATAAAATTTGTATATTTATCATTTTGGCATATTTTTATTTTATAAGTGGCTTTTTCAGAGATATAATCTACAAAATACACCGTTCCAGTAGTTTTTACATAATCTCCAGAGTTTAATTCTGATATACTTTTAACATCTGGTTCTAAAGTGATATTAATCAATAAAAAACCGGATAAAATCATTATAATACATAAAAATCTTATAAAATTATTATTCATAGAACCAACATCTAGCAATTTATCATAAGTTTAATAAGTTTATTTAGAGTTTAATTCCAAATTATCTCTTTTATTATATATTATATTTTTGTTGACATTAATAGATACATAATATATATGCTAAAAATTTATGAGTGGCCATATTGAGGTTAATGTGATATTTGTGTCAAATGTATATTAATTAATCTAATACCATTTTATACATTAGATTACCTAAACACTACTTTTATATATTATATCTGCAAAAATATTATTTGGCTATATTTGTTAAAATAACATATATACAATATAAAAAATAAATAGTTTTGATGAGTCTATTATCGAAATATTAAATTGTATTAGAACATCTAATATAATTATTGATATTAGATTAATTAATAATACGGTATCATTCGATACGTGAATTTCAATAAATTATAATGTTAAAAAATTTTTAAAGTGAAAAAATGAAAATTACACCGGGAAAAGTTGGATTATTTGCAGGATTTTCAGCAATAATATTGGAAACTATTTTTAAAGTTACGCCACCACCAGCATACGGTTTGTGTATTGCCTGCCACACAAGAGATTTAACAAATTGGATTGTTAATAACGCACTTGGAACCTCATTAGGTATGGCACCCGTTTCAAAAGCAATTCCTGTATTAACAGTAATTGGCGTAATTATAGGAGCTTTAGTAGCTGCAAAAGCAAATAACGATTTTAAATTAAGAACTACTCACAATATGACTATTGGATTTATTTTAGGTCTTTTGGTTATAAACTTTGCATTATTAATGGGAGGATGTCCTGTTAGAATGGCTTTAAGAACTGCTTACGGAGATGTAATAGCTTTAGTAGGTTTAGTATGTATAGCAATCGGAGTATACCTAGCTACAGAATTTTATTTAAAAAAGGCTTAACTATCAGTCTTAATTAGGTCTTAAATCTTAATTTTCTAGATTTTAGATGATTATTGGTTGAAAAACGTAATTCGTAAAAAAATAAAAAATAAAAAATATGATATAAAAAAATATAATATAAAAAATAAAAATTTCAAAAAAATTTCAAAATATGGTGAAAAGAATGTCAGAAGTTATAAACTGGCTTCCAGCAATTGGAACATTAATATTCGGAGCCATTATTGGATACCTCGGACAAAGGTCTGCACTCTGTTTCTGTGGTGGTATTCGGGACATGATATTAATCAAAGATAGCTGGCTATTTAAGGGTTTAGTTGGATTTATTGGAGGGGCTCTTGTAACTGCAATAGTATTCAGCTTATTAGGTCAATTACCTACATTCCCATGGATAATTACAAAAGGACTTACCGCAATACCTGGAGATGCTGCAGGTAATCTCGGATTAATGCCTCACTTAATAGTTACCGTTATTGGCGGTATTGGCGTTGGTATCATATCAGTTATTCAAGGTGGCTGTCCATTTAGAAACTTAGTTATGGCTGGAGAAGGAAACAAAACAGCTATTGCTTACGTATTTGGTATGGTTGTAGGAGCAATTATATTCCACCAGTGGGTTGTAGCATTGGTTCAATCAATTTTAGCATAAAACCGCTGAAAAAAATAAAAAAATAAAAAAATATATAAAAAATATCCCTATTTTATTCTTTTTAGAACTTAAATCTATAAAATTTCGTAACTTTTTTTATGAATAATCACTCATATAATATAAAATAACATATTTAATATATAATGCGGTAATGTACTAAAATAGAGTTTTATAAAGTTATATAAAATTACATAGCATTGCTAAATATATTTTATTATTTACTATAGTACATGTGTCATCTGGTGAAAATTATGATACTTAAAAAATTAAAAAATATCATGTCCAAATCTGAATCAAAAGATGATAATAATTCCAAAGATAAAAAAAGCGAAAAATTATCTGGAAAAGGATTATTAATTTTTAAAAATGTTAAGGATACAATAAACTCTGAAAAAACTCTGAAAAAGAAAAATTATGAGATTAAAGTGGTTGCACCCCCTGCAGAAGTTAGAGAAGGCTGTGACTTGGCATTGCAGTATGAAATAATAGAAAATGTTGAAATAATAAGAGAATTAAAAAACAACGGTATTGAAGTAGTTAAATCTATTTCCCTTGAAGAAACTATGTTACAACCAATCGAACTTGTAAAAATTAAGAAGATTGGCGAGCATACGATGTATAGGTCTGGCAACATGAAAATAACATTGGATAAAAATGGCATAATATCCAATATTTCTGGAGGAGGTTGCCCCGATGTACCATATTTAACAATAAATTTGATGAATAGGCATATCTCAAAAATTCCTGAAAACGAGTATCCTAAAGAATTGGGGTATTCTTTATGTGCATATACACTCCATAAGGCATTTGAAAAAGCTAAAACACATAAACAAAATTAAAACGATAAGGCAATAAACATAAAATCAATTGAACATATTGGTTAAACCTATTGATTAAAATAAATTAAATAATATATTATCTATAATATGTAATCAATTATACTATAATATGGATAACAATTGAAAAAAATAAAATTAAAGTGCTAAATTATTAAAATATATTTAAAAGACATGTAGGGATATCATGGAAGATAATAAATTCTCCGAAATGGTTATTGCAGGAACTATTCCTATCAAAGGGTTGGGACTTACAAGAGGGAACGTTGAAATTTCTTTTGATAATATAAGATTCTACAATGAGAACATTCCCGAAAATACTGTTCAAATACCTATTTCTATGGGTACTGCTACACTAGTGGCTTCTTGTTACAAAACACTTCAATATTTTAATAGAAATAATGAATTAGTTGCAATTTTAGCTGGCGATATTGGCGATGGAGAAGGTAGCGCCAAAATATATGAAGAAATCAGCAGATTAAACAACAAATTCCTCATAGTACATTATATAAAGCCTAAAATATCTGAAATAACTAAAATTGATTTTAAAAGAAATTTCGTAGTTGGAGATGCCGGTGGAATGTACGCAGGGAAAGCTGCAGGCATAGGCGATAACTTTAAGTTATTTTTGCCAGATGTTGGAGAATTAGCATTTTTAGCAGATAAGGATTCATCACATCCTGCATATGTTAGGGGTTTTATATCTGAAGTCGATGATTTAGATGTAGTTAAACTAATAAAAATGGCATATGAAACAGGTAAAATGCCTGATAATATGGTTATAAAAGGCGAAACTGATTACATTGTGCAGAAAGGAGAAATTATGGCCACAGTTTCAGAGCCAAAACATGCAGCTATGGAATGTATTGGCGGTACGGGCGATAACCTAACAGGTATTATTTCGGGATTAATCTACTGTGGATATGAAATATCTGAAGCTTGTACGTTGGGCTGTATGGTAAATAGAGAAATTGCGAATATGGTTACACCCACTCCAGACACTAAAATCAATGAAATAATTGAAGCAATACCTGATGCGTTAAATAAACTTATAAAGTAAAAACTAAAAAAAATTAAAAATAAAATTATAAAATTCATATTTTTTTAAGTTGAATTTGTGTATTCGTATAAATTAACCTAAAATTGCTTATTTTGTAAAAAAACATTAAATTTAAATTTATTAATGATAAAAAGCTTTATATAGTATAAACGCATAGTTGAATTTGCGTTTAAGATGAAAGGTAAAACAAGAAATCTTAAATCATATTTGGAACATTAGGACAGTGGCTCAGCCTGGTTAGAGTGCTCGGCTGATAACCGAGTGGTCCGGGGTTCGAATCCCCGCTGTCCTACTTTTTATTTTAGGCAGATATATTTATAGATTTAAATTTATTAATTATTTTTATAACAATTAGTTTTGAAGGATAATAAATAAACTCATAGGGCAATTAAATAGTTAGATATCTTACAAATCGATAATTATTAATATAATAAAGTTATATGCTACTGTATAAAAAAATAATTATCTAATAATTAAATAAATATTATTATCGTACTCTAACAATAACATAACTATTAATATAATTATTAAGGAACACCCCTATTTTTTGATACAATCCCCCCCTTAAATTTTTTTTATTTTAAAAATGATTAAAAAGATAAAATAAAAAGATAAAAAAGATAATATTCTATTTTAAAAGTTTCCTAAAAGATATATAAGTTCAGAAACACTTATTATACCAGTTAAAAGTGCCATTAACGTCAGAGTTATAAGTACGACATTTAAAACTATGAATCTAATTAAATATGCAATAATTGCTTTTTTCCAAGTTGTATTGGCTTCCTCTTTTATTAAATATACGATTACTAACACGCCTCCAAATAAACCAATAAATGGTATGAACATTAACAGTATGGAAGCTATTGAGCTATATATAGAAATTTTTAAAGATTTTAAAAAGTTTAAATCTAGTTTTGTTAATTTTGCACCTGCTAGTGTTGAGAGTGTATCAATAAGAGTGTATCCAAGTACTATTGCTATACCTAAAACTCCCATTATTGAGATTATATAAAGTATATCCATTTTACCACGATTCTACGATTTTGATTTTATTTTTGATTTTACTTCTGCAATTTTTTTAATTCATTTCTTAGTTTTAAATTTTCAATAAAATTAACAAAATCACCGTTTGTTTTTTCCACTAAACTTCTTGAAACATCTTGTTTTCTTCTTAAATTATCAATAACGTGATAATAGTCAAATTTCATGATAAAATCATATAAAACTTCCATTGTTTCATTATAAAATTCTGCATCATCTTTGTTATCTTTAGAAATGCAGTCCAATACTTTTCTACGGAGCTCCCCTATTGCATCACATAATCCCAAAATGTAACTTTCTTTTGATAGAGTTTCACATTCTTCCTTTAATTCCGCGTATGTTGGTACTTTCTTATATGTTGTTATTAAATGGTATGCTTTTGCCTCGACGTATTCCTGTTGAGGGGTACCCAAATATTTTCTAAATTCTGGAAACTCTGTTGTATGAGAATATAAATTGTTTAAATCCGTTGTTAATTCATTAAATGATACTTCTTCATCTTTTTGAATTTTTCTAATAACTATCCCACAATTTCTTACGATTTCTCTTGAGAGTTTTAATATTTGTTCTCTTTTTAAATCTTTATATTCAAAGAAATCTATAAGTTCTTCTTGATTACTAAATTTATCTGAGTTCTTTAAGTTTTTTAAGTTTTTTTCCAAAATAACACCCATTGTTTATTTTTATTATTATTTTTCAAGTTTTTATGTCTTGTTTGGCATTAATGAATTTTAACATATTATGATATTAACATATGATACTAAAATTTATATAATATATTTACAGATATTTACATCTCAATTGCAACTATGTTTTAAGTTTATTTATATATGTATTTTCAACTACTTTAGACGAGTTAACGAATTTTTATATAATTCTATCAAAATACTATATTATAGATAGATATTATCTAAATATTAACATAAAAATTTGAATTAGATATTGTATAATCCTTTTGAGTAAACTATATATATTGTGATACTCTACATTGATAGAGCAACTATATGGAAAACCTGAAAAGGCGTGAGCCATTAATAGGTTGCTTTTATTTTGCAATATTTTAAATATCTATACTATATAATATGTTAAAATATTTGAAAATAAACTTTCAAAAACTTAAAACACTTGAAAAGGCTAATTATATAAACTTATTATACTATTTAGCCAGTTACTGTATATTTTATAGGTGTAAACACGCAATTTCATCGATAGTGAAATATCGGATAAGTATGCAGTAATATCAAAAAGTAACTAATAACAATAACTGACGATAACCTAATAATTACACTATGGGGTTAATTATAAGGAGGTTAGAATATGGGTATGAAAAAAAATAGACCTCGTAGAGGTTCTTTAGCATTTAGCCCAAGAAAAAGAGCTAAAAGAATCGTTCCAAAAATCAGGTCATGGCCTGTTGACGAAAAAGTGAGACTCCAAGCTTACCCTGTATATAAAGCTGGTGTAACACATGCTTTATACGTTGAAAACAACCCAAAAAGTCCAAATGCTGAACAAGAAGTAGCATCCCCAGTAACTGTTTTAGAAACTCCAAATATCACAATCGCTGGTATCAGAGTTTACAAAAAAGATACAAACGGATTAAAAGTATTGACAGAAGTTTGGGCTCCTGAATTAGACCAAGAATTAGCAAGAAAATTGACTGTAGCTAAAAAAGAATTGAAATCAGTTGATACATTAGACTCAGTAGTTAACGAAATCGTTGATGTAAGAGTTATTGTATACACAGTTCCTAAAGAAACAGCAATTGCTAAGAAAAAACCTGAAGTAGTTGAAATTAGAGTTGGCGGTAGCACTGTTGACGAAAGATTAAACTATGCAAAAGGTATCCTCGGTCAAAAATTGTCAATCAACGACGTATTTGAAGCTGGAGAAATCATCGATACAATAGCTGTAACCAAAGGAAAAGG
The DNA here is from genome assembly GCF_017875395.1 of Methanococcus voltae. Classification (NCBI taxonomy): domain Archaea; kingdom Methanobacteriati; phylum Methanobacteriota; class Methanococci; order Methanococcales; family Methanococcaceae; genus Methanococcus; species Methanococcus voltae. The sequence continues at coordinate 239,286 of NZ_JAGGMO010000001.1, forward strand.
TTTCCAAGGTTCAGTTAAAAGATGGGGCATCAAAGTACAGTTCGGTAAACACCAAAGAAAAGGTGTAGGTAGACACACAGGTTCAATCGGTCCTTGGAGACCAAGAAGAGTTATGTGGTCAGTACCTTTACCTGGTCAGATGGGTTTCCACCAAAGAACTGAATACAACAAGAGAATATTCAAAATTGGTGCAGAAGGAACAGAAGTTACACCTAAAGGTGGATTCTTAAACTACGGTGTACTTAAAAATGGATACGTTTTAGTAAAAGGTACCGTTCAAGGTCCTGCTAAAAGATTAGTTATGTTAAGAGGAGCTATCAGAGCACCAGTTGACAAATTCGGATTACCTGAAATTACATACATCAGCACCGAGTCAAAACAAGGAAACTAATCGGATAACGTTTCGTAGATAAATGAATAGAAAATAAATAAAATTGAATTATAATTGATATAATTAACTATAATTGAATTATTTATGATATATTCATTAATGCTAAGAAGAAAATTCATTAAATCAATCACCTATAAATAAAACACGAGCAGGTGTAAATTTATGAACGCAAAAATATTCAACTTAGATGGTTCTGAAAAAGGAGAAGTAGCAATACCATCCGTATTCAACACCGAATACAGACCTGACTTGATTAAAAGAGCTGTAATTTCATCATTGACCGCAAAATTACAACCAAAAGGTTCAAATTTATTAGCTGGTCACAGAACTTCTGCTAAATCAATCGGTAAAGGTCACGGTAGAGCAAGAGTAAGAAGAACCGCTCAAGGTGGTGCAGCTTTCGTACCTCAAGCAGTTGGCGGTAGAAGAGCACACGGACCTAAAGTAGAAAAGATTTTATTAGAAAGAATCAACAGAAAAGAAAGATTAAAAGCTTTACAAAGTGCTATTGCTGCAAGTGCAAACGTAGAAATTGTAAAAGCAAGAGGACACATCATACCTGATGTTCCAGCATTACCTTTAATCGTAAGTGAAGAATTCGAAAGTATTGTTAAAACAAAAGATGCTTTAGAAGTATTCAAAGCTTTAAAATTAGATGCAGACTTAGCTAGAGCTAAAGACGGTATCTCAATTAAAGCCGGTAGAGGTAAATTAAGAGGAAGAAAATACAAAAAACCAAGAAGTGTTTTGGTTGTTGTATCAAAAGCTTGCGATGCTGTTAAAGCTTCCAAAAACGTTGCAGGTGTTGACGTAATCACAGCTGATGACTTAGGTACTATGCACATAGCACCAGGTACTGCTGCAGGTAGATTAACACTCTGGACTGAAGGAGCTATTGAAGCATTAAGGGAAAAATTCGAATAATTACCATATTTAAATTTAATAATCTATTATTCGATTATATATCAATGGTTAAAAATTGCAAATTGCAACAAGTTGAATAAATCTGATAATTGTTAGGAATATAAAATAAAATAGAATAATATTCTATATTTAGATTATAAGACTATAAAATTAAATTAGATTTGATTTGTCTTAAAGTTTGCAATTATTTGGTCAAAGTAGACTTTGAGGTGAATGGCAATGGATGCCTTTGACGTAATTAAAACACCTATTATCAGTGAAAAAACAATGAAACTGATAGAGGAAGAAAACAAGATTGTATTCTATGTGGAAAGGAAAGCCACAAAAGAAGACGTTAAAAAAGCTATGAAAGAGTTATTCGAAGTTGAAGCTAAAAGCGTTAACACCGAAATAACACCGAAAGGACTTAAAAAAGCTTACATTACATTAAAAGAAGAATTTGATGCAAGTGAAGTAGCTGCAAACTTAGGTATTTACTAATTTTACTTAGCATTTTGCAAACATACGAACAAGGAAATTCAGATAATTCTATCCACAATAAGCGATGCAACCCGCAATGTTTATGAAAAGATGAAAACTTATTGAATTTCACCCTATGTGGTAAATCCTATCGTAAAAGATGAAAACAAGTAAAATCAGATTACTCAAACACACACTTGTAGATACAATCGATGGTGATATAAATGGGTAAAAGACTAATATCCCAAAATAGAGGTAGAGGGACTCCTAAATACACATCCCCATCTCATAAAAGAAAAGGAGCTGTTAAATACAGGTCATACGACGAATCAGAGAAAACCGGCAGTGTTGTAGGTGCTTTAATCGACGTATTACATGACCCTGGAAGAAGCGCTCCTGTTGGAAAAGTAAGATTTGAAAATGGTGAAGAAAGATTAGTTTTAATCCCTGAAGGTAAAAAAGTTGGGGATGAAATTGCTTGTGGTATCAGTGCAGAAATCAAGCCTGGTAACGTATTACCTTTAGCTGAAATACCTGAAGGTATTCCTGTATACAACATTGAAACTATTCCTGGAGACGGTGGTAAATTAGTTAGAGCTGGTGGTTGCTACGCTCACGTTGTTTCACACGACGTAGGAAAAACTATTATCAAATTACCTTCCGGATATCCAAAAGTTTTAAACCCATCATGTAGAGCTACAATCGGTGTAGTTGCTGGTGGTGGAAGAAAAGAAAAACCTCTTTTGAAAGCAGGTAAGAAATTCCACGCTTTAAGTGCTAAAGCTGTTGCTTGGCCAAGAGTTAGGGGTGTTGCAATGAACGCAGTAGACCACCCTTACGGGGGAGGTAGACACCAACACACAGGTAAACCTACAAGCGTTTCAAGACACACATCACCAGGTAGAAAAGTTGGTCACATAGCTTCAAGAAGAACTGGTGGCAAAAGATAATTGCGCTAATCAGTTAATCATTTATGCTTAAGATTAACAATTATAAAATAATTGATTATTATTACTAAGGTGAATAAACATGGCCAGACAAAAAAAGTTTAGTGGAAAAGGCGGCAAAAGAAAAAAGTCAACTAAACAAAATGTGGCTCCTAGAAGAAGAGTAGAATTCAAATACAAAGGATACACATTAGAACAGTTGCAAGAAATGCCTGTAAAAAAATTCATGGAGATAATTCCTTCAAGACAAAGAAGAACTATGAAAAGAGGAATTACTGCAAACCAAAGAAAATTGGTTATGAAAATTAAAAAGGCAAGAAAGCTCGTAAATAGAGGAAAAGAACCAAGAGTTATCAGAACACACTGCAGAGACTTTGTGATTACTCCTGAAATGATTGGTTTATCATTCGGTATTTACAACGGTAAAGCTTTCAAAGAAGTAAAATTAGTTGAAGAAGCTGTTGGTAGATTCATTGGTGAATTTGCACCAACAAGAGCTGTTGTTCAACACGGTTCCCCAGGTATGGGTGCTACAAGAGGTTCAATGTTCGTACCTATTAAATAAGGTACTTACATACCCAAATCTTTATTTTTTCAATTTTTAACTAAATTAAAACTAGTTTACTAGTAATATATTTTAAAGAACTATTTTTATCAAAAACTAAACTAAATTAAATTTAAAAAAAAGAATATTTTATAATATATTTTCATCATTGACGTCACTATTATCTTTTTTAATAAATTCTGACGATAAGATTATTAAAATAATTCCTACAAAATACCATAGAATTATATCAAATCCTATTTGAGGAACAAATATTATTGATAAGGGTATAAGTAATATCCCAAAATTCATGTATTTTTCTAAAAAGTTATCTAATTTTTTATTATCTAAATCAAACATATTCATCACAATTTAAGACTATTTAAGACTCTTTTAATATTGTTAACTTTAAACTATAATTTAAAATTAAAAAAAATTGAATTAAAAAAATGAGTTCATGGATTAATATTATAAATTCAATCCTGTTATTCTTAATCCTGTTCCTTTAGCTTTGTATTTAATATTTAATTGAACTAAAAGTGGGGTTATTTGTTCGATGTATCTTGAAATTTCTAATTTTCCACAATCGATTCCCCTAACACCATTGATTGTATTTGCAAGTTCTACAACAATTTTGTTTGCTTCTTTATCATCACCTGCAATCAAAACATCGCAGTCTATTGGGTTTTCCAAATCGCATAAACACTTATGACATACGTTGTGGAAACCACTTACAACAGTTGATTCTGGCAAGTAAGCTTGTACCATTTCAGCTACTGAACCTTGTGGGCAGGTTATAACCCTTGTAGGTTTGTCCCCAAATGCACTTGCTAATGGAACCATTAAAGAAACTACAATTTTACCATTTAAAACTTCTACTAAATCTTTTAATGTTGAAATAGTGTATTCAAAAGGTAATGATAAAATTACTACGTCTGCTTCTTTTGCAGCATCTAAATTTGTCATTGCGTTTATTGTTATTTTTGAAGTATTTGATTTTAAAGCATCTAAACGTTCCATTGCTTCTTTTGCAGCTTCGATTGCTTTTTCTTCTTTCCTTGAACCAATGATAACTTCATTATTTTCATTCATTGCAAATCTCATTGCTAGACCTAATCCTTGGTCTCCGGTTCCGCCCAATATTGCTACTTTCATAATTTCACCGATTAGTCTTTTTACTTAAAAATTAAATTATACTACATTCTATTTACGTATTAATTACATAATATTGTGTATTCAATATATAATTTACGGAAAATGGTAAAACTTGATAATTATTAATTTTCAGTCGAGATATTTTAGGTAATATTATTAATTGATATCTTTAAGAATATCTTAATTGATATCTTTTAAAATTTTTGATATTATATCCCTACTTTCAATTGCGTCTTCCATGCTTCTACATTCTAAACTATAAATTCCGTTATAATTAATGTCCCTTAGGTTTGTAAATACGGCTTCTAAGTTAATATTACCATCTTTTAGTTTAAGGTGTGAATCGTCGGTTCCATCATTATCATGGATGTGAGTGTGAACAATACCTTTTCCAATATTATTTAATTCATTCACATAATCTTCAGTATTTAAATTCGATAATTCTTTGCAAGTGTTAGCGTGACCAATATCAAAAGTTATACCTAAATTATTAGAATCGATTCCTTTTGTAAGTTCTGCCAATTCTTCAGGCGTAGTCCCCAAAACTCCGAAAAAATTAGGCATATTTTCTAAACCGATTGTTACATCGTACGTTTCAGCCACTTCAACTAATTTTTTTATTAAATCCCTATTGCTTTCAACTACTCGTTCCTTGTAATCTTTCCATAGATATGGAATATAGCCCGGGTGTACAGTTACGACTTTAGAGTTCGTTTTTGAAGCAAAGTCGATTGATTCGATTATACTATCTAGTGTAACTTTTGAAACTTTATTATTTAGTGAAGCAGGGTTTAAATCTGTAAAAGGTGCGTGAACAACAGTGTCCAAACTTTTTTGACATTTCATTTGACTATGCTTTAAATTTAAAATATTATCCATTTCACATTCTGCTTCCGCGTGAGTACCTTCAAAAACGATTTCCCATGAATCGAATTTATGTTGGCTTATTTTTTCTAAAGAAGATACTACGTTATCGTGTATATATACGAGAGATGATAATCCACATTTAGCGTATTTGCTTATGCTACAACCATTGGATTCGCCATTACTATTTTCCATGTTATCACTATCTAATTTTAAATAATAATTTCTAATATAATTATAATATAATTGTAATGTAAATTTAATGTAATTATAATAAATATCTGATTAAGGTAATAATTAAACTACATAATATAAAAATATATTAATAATATTAAATATTTTAGTGTTTTATTTATTATTAAACTATCAACTTATTGAGCTATTAAATTATTAAAAAATGATTACTCGGTGAAATTTATGCAATATTATTTAAAAACTCCAATTTCAAAAGAAGATATTAAAAAATTAAACGTGGGCGATATTGTCTACATATCTGGAAATATCTGCACAGGGAGAGATGAAGCCCATATTACTGCAATAGAAGAGGGAAAATCACCTGTTGATTTAAAAAACGGTGTAATATATCATGCAGGCCCCATAATGAGACAAAAAAACGATAAAAATGGCGAATGGGAATGTGTTGCAATTGGTCCGACCACATCTGCACGTATGAATAAAACCGAAAAAGAGTTTATAGAAATTACAGGCATTTCAGCTATTATTGGTAAAGGGGGCATGACTGATGAATTATTAGACGTTTTTAAAGAACATTCTGTCGCCTACTTATCTGCACCGGGGGGATGTGCAGCCTTACTTGCTGAAAGTGTTAAAAAAGTCAAATCAGTTTATAAAATAGAATTGGGAATTCCTGAAGCATTTTGGAGTTTAGAAGTTGAAAATTTTGGTCCATTAGTTGTTTCAATGGATAGCAATGGTCAGAGTCTATATAAAAATGTAAATAAAGATGTTGAAAAAAATTTAAAAAAAATAAAAGAAGTAAAAGGGTTAATTTAAATATCTATTTTTTTTATATTATATTATATTATATTATTATTTTATTCTTTGTACATGATTTGTCTCATGATTTTACCCATTTGACCGCCCATTTTTAGCATCTTACCACGTTTTAAGTTTGAGAAAGCATTTTTGGTCGTTTGATAGTATTTTAACAATTCCTTAACTTCCTCTTGTTTTGCTCCGGCACCTCTTGCAATTCTTTGCATTCTAGAGGTTTTTATCAATTCAGGGTTTTCTTTTTCTTCTTCAGTCATGGAATCCATTAAAATTTTATAACGTTTTAATTTTTGCTCAGTTAAGCTTGCTGCCTCTTTTGGCATTGAAGCACCCATTCCTGGTATCATACTTAAAATTTGCTTCATAGGCCCCATTTTGGAAATTGTTTCCAATTGCGAATACAATTCAACTAACGTAAACTTACCCTTAAGTATTGCTTCGATATCTTCTTCATTTGCGTCTTCTACGATATCATCGGTTTTTTCGAGCAAACTGTCTAAATCACCCATACCTAAAAGTCTTGATATGAATTTTTTAGGGTCAAATGTTTCTAAATCATCTACGCCTTCACCAGTACCTATAAATTTAATAGGAGCGTTTATTTCGGCTACTGCACTTAATGCACCACCACCTTTGGCAGAACCGTCCAATTTAGTAACTAAAATACTGCCTATATCCTCTACGGCATCCTTAAATGCTTTAGCTTGGTTTTTAGCCTGTTGTCCCAAAGTACCATCGATAACTAATATAATCTCTTTTGGGTTCAATTCGTCTTTTAATTCCTTCATTTCAGTTAAAAGTCCAGATTCTTCCTTATGTCTACCTGCAGTATCAATAATAAATACATCTGCTTTTTTTAACTTGTTTAAACCATCTTTTGCTATTTCGATAGGAGTTTTGGTTCTTGTTTCATCGCCATAAAGCGGAACATTTATTTTTTCAGAGAGTTGTTGCAATTGCTTGTATGCTGCAGGTCTGTAAACGTCCGCTGCAATCAAAGCTGGCTTCAATCCTCTTTTTTGAATTAATCTTGCTAATTTTGCAGAGCTTGTGGTCTTACCACTTCCTTGGATACCAACCAATAAGATAATTGACTTTTTTGAAGGATCCAAATCTAATTTTTGAGGTTCAGTTCCTATCATTTGTACGAGTTCATTGTAAACTATTTGAATGATATGTTCCTTTTTTGTTAAACCCTTTGGAGGAGTCTCTTCGATTGCTTTCTTTTCGATATCTTTACTCATTTTTAAAACAAGCTTAACATTAACGTCCGATTGGATTAAAGCTTTTTGGATATCCTTTATAACTTCTTTAATTAATTTTTTATCCACTAATGTTGCACTTTTTATTTTATTTAGTGCAGTTGAAATATTTTGACCTAATTTGTCAAGCATGATTTCACCATATGATTTATGAAATAATGATAATGATAATTTTATAATGATAATTTGATAAATTTTAGTAGGAATATATTATTCAATATATTATATAATTATAATGATATATTTTTAAAAAAAAAACAAAAAATCTTTAAAAAATACTTATAAATTTAAAATGTTTAAAAATATTTAAAAACGTTTATTTTAAAAGTATTAAATTATTCATCGCCCCAACGCTTAACTAAATTATTATTAATTCCCAAATTATCCAATATTCTCCCTACTGTGAAGTTTATAATATCGTCCACAGTTTTTGGAAAACTGTAAAATGCAGGTACTGGGGGCATTATTACCACACCTAATTTCGCTAATTTAGTCATATTTTCCAAATGAATTGCATTTAAAGGCGTTTCTCGAGTAATCAATACTAATTTTCTATGTTCTTTTAGACATATGTCACATACTCGCGCAATTAAATTGTCTGCGTAACCATTTGCTACTGCTGAAACCGATTTCATAGAGCATGGTACTACCACTGCAGAATCAAACTTATGAGAACCTGAGGCTATCGGTGCATAAAAGTCATCTTCATTATATATATTATCTGCTAATTTATAAAAATCGTCTATTTCCTGATTCAATTCATAATTTATTGTAGAAACACCCATTTTTGAAACTACTAATGAGGTAATTACCGATTTATCTTTTTTTAATTCTTCCAATAGTCTTTTTGCATAAATTGCACCACTTGCACCAGTTACACATACTACAATCTCTTTTACATCTTTTTTTGAGTTCATACTTTCAGCCCAATTTGTTATCATTTCATTTAGTATATTGAACCTAATTATAATCTAAATCAAGTTTAATAAATTAGATATTATTGTATAAATCTATAAAATTTATTTAATAAATAAATATCAACCATAATCATTAATTTCATTAATTTCATTAATTACGATAGTAAATTTAAGATAAAATACAATAAATACAATATAGTCACTTAATAATCGATAAGTTAATAATCTTAAAAAAGTCTTTTATAAAATATATGCGAGGGAAGGGATTCGAACCCTCGAACTCCTACGAGACTAGACCCTCAATCTAGCGCCTTTGACCAGGCTCGGCGACCCTCGCACTAAAACAGCTTATATGCCGATAGCATACAGCATGAGGTATATAAATTAATTGCATAGTCTAATCATATCTTTAAATATATATAGTTTTCGCTAAATAATCTAAAAATAAATATTTTGGATAATAAATCCATAAACTTATATATTTGGGTATTTTAGGTAATAGAAAACTATATATAGATGTTTTGAGTATGTTAAAGTAGCCAAGATGAATTAGTAGGATTACGATGAATATGTGGAGATTTGCCGAGGTGGCTTAGGCTGGTTATAGCGCTCGGCTCATACGGAAAATACCCAAGGATATAATTCCTTGGGTCCTGGGAAACCGAGAGGTCGGGGGTTCGAGTCCCCCCCTCGGCATTTTTTTATAGGCAAATATATCTATTAATTTAGATTTATGATTATTTAGTATTTTAATACGATAATTCTATTTTTAAGATAAATTGATTTATTGAGTGATTAAAAATTTAAAAGAGTTATTTTTTATTTATTAGTTATTTTTAGTTAATTATTTTTTATAGGATTTCCAAAGAAGTTTACTTTTTCAATTAATTCTGTGAAACATTCTTTTTCAAATTCGATTGCTTGTTCTTTTGTATAAACACCACTAACTTCACCATCTAACGTTAATTTATCAACGCCCCTCAATATAATTCTATCAATTCCATCCTTTTTCAAAATTTCCTCCATATCTCGATCATGAACTAAAGCTCTTGAAGGAATTAAAACTGTTTCTTTTAACTCATTTAAATCTACTGTTTCTAAATCTTTTTTTGTTATAAGGTCTGAAATATCTTTATTAACCTTTATAACGTTTATAGGGGTATCTTTGAAAATTTTTGAAAGGAAAGTGTATGAAACCGAACCTGTTATAAGTGTTGCTTCTGACCTTATGCTTTTTCTTAATTCTTCCACTGTTTCTTCATCTTTCAATATTGCAAATGGTGTATCCGTTATAGGGTCATAAACTGGCGTTCCTGAAAGTCTTATTTGATTACCATATAAATTATACATTTCTTCTACAACAGCCCTAAATTCATCCATTGTTTGAACATTTATACCCTCAATTAAAGGTTCATTTCCAAAAATTAATCCATTTTCTATTTTATTTGCAAATCTCATTAAAATTATAGCATTTGCGCCCCAATCTATTAAATCAGCTATTGTTTTCTTTAAAACTTCCCCATCATTTACCCCTGGAACCACAACTATTGCACAATGTGTCTCACAATTTTTACAAAAGTGTTTTAAACATTCTAGTGAAATTTCTGGAGTTTTATCATTCATCCATTCTTTTCTAAGTTCGATTTGTGTTGAAAAAACTGAAAATGTTACTTCATCAACCCCATAATCAACCATATTTTTTGCAGATTGTAGGCTTTTTATTCCTTTACCTGATGTATAGCCTAAATGGATATTTAAACCCATACTTGCTATTTCTCGGCAAAGTTCCTCTAGATAAGGATAATAGCTTGTATCCCCGCCACTTGTGATATTTATTTTATCATATTTTTTAAACATGAGCGAATCTTGTATTTGCTGAATTGCAAACGGTAGAGGTATAAAATCGCCGTTAATTTCCCTTATGGAGTTAGTACAATAATCACAACCGATGTGATATGTACACTGATTACATCCTAAAGGTTCTGGATTTTTGAAACTTACTTTTCTAAAGTAACAAAATTTACAGAAGCCCCCGCAATTTTTACCGGGTTCACCTTTTAAATCAATAAGGAGTTGTGTTTTTAAATTATCATTTTTTTGATCGTTTTTTCTTTTTTCGTTTGCCATTTGAAAGGGGTCAAATGAGTTCAAATCGTCAAAATCGTCAAAATTATTGAAACTGTTAAAATCGTCAAAATTTTTCATAAAATCACTTGGTTTATTCATTACTTTATTAATAGTATATTAACCACATTGTCTATGATATTTTGAAGTTGTGTAAAGTAAACTTATCTTGTAAACTTGTCTTTCAAAATATCAAATTCATTATAGAAATACTATTATTTTTATAAATATAAATTAATTAGTATTGGATATCATAGTATATTATTTAATCTGTCTTAAATTTTTAGGGGTAAAATTATATGAATATATAATACCATTTTATAATTTAGTAATACTGAAATATTATAATTTAATACTTTTTTAAATATTGATAATATAAAGTATTAAAAATTTTAAGATTTGTAGTACAAATTAGAGAATGATTAATTTTATAAGAGTCTTAAAAAATCTTCGGAAAATACTAGTAGGTAATAAAAAACGCCATGTTCGTAATATATTATTGAAAACCAAATATTCGGCGAAATATTTAGATAATAATTAGTATTAATCTAATATTTAGATATTAAGATATAATAATAACATTTTTTTAAAAAATCATCTATTTTCATCTTAATTTTATATATTAAAGCTCATTTTTTGAATATTTAAATTCAAATTATTGTGTTTTAAACATCTTATATATAAACTTTTCTATTTAATGTTAATGAAAAAGTGAATATATATACATAGAGTAATGTTATGATGTATATATCAAAAAAATAGGAGTGATTCCTATGGTAAAGTATGAAGATAAGATATGTCTATTTGATGCGAAAGGAAACCAAGTAGCAGAAGATGTACCATTGGAAGCTATCAGCCCATTAAATAACCCAACTATAATGGGGATGGTTAAAAATATTAAAAGAACCGTTGCTGTTAACTTAGCTGGTATTGAAGAATCATTGGCTAAAGGTAAAATCGGCGGTAAAGGTTGCCAGGTTCCTGGTAGAGCTATAGAATTAGATGTTGTAAGCGATGCAGAAGCTATCGCTGACAAAGTAAAAAGTATATTGCAAGTTTCAGCTGGCGATGATACCACAGTTAAATTAATTAACGGCGGTAAACAGATGGCTGTGCAGGTACCTACAAAAAGATTAGATGTTGCTGCAGAATACTCAGTATCAATGTTGTCAACTGGTATGGCTTTAAAAGAAGCTATTATCACAAACTTCAACGTTGATATGTTTGACGGTTCAACAGTACACTCAGCTATCATGGGTCAATATCCACAAGATATGGACTACGCTGGTGGTAACATTGCATCATTATTAGGTGCTCCATCAAAATTAGAAGGTTTAGGTTACGCTTTAAGAAACATACCTGTAAACCACGCTGTAGCTACAACTAAAAAGAGTTTAATGAACGCTATCGCATTCTCATCCATCTTAGAACAAACAGCTATGTTTGAAATGGGAGATGCAGTTGGTTCATTCGAAAGACAACACTTGTTAGGTTTAGCTTACCAAGGTTTAAACGCTGACAACTTAGTAGTTGAATTAGTTAAAGCTAATGCAAACGGTACAGTTGGTTCAGTTGTAATAAGTACAATAGAAAAAGCTGTGGAAGATGGTGTAATTGTTGTAGACAAAACCATGGGTTCAGGCTTCAACATGTACAAACCTGCAGATGTAAACAAATGGAACGCTTACGCTGCTGCTGGTTTAGTTGCTGCAGTTATGGTAAGCTGTGGTGCTGCTAGAGCTGCACAGAACGTTGCTTCAACTATTTTATACTACAACGACATTCTCGAGTACGAAACTGGTTTACCAGGTGTTGACTACGGTAGATCAATGGGTACTGCAGTAGGATTCTCATTCTTCTCACACTCAATCTACGGTGGTGGAGGACCAGGTATCTTCAACGGTAACCACGTTGTAACAAGACACTCAAAAGGATTTGCTATACCACCTGTATGTGCAGCTATGTGTATGGACGCTGGTACACAGATGTTCTCACCTGAAAAAACTTCAGCATTAGTTGGTACAGTATACTCAGCATTTGATGAATTCAGAGAACCTTTAAAATACGTAATTGAAGGTGCTTTAGAAGTTCAAAACAAACTCTAATTAGATATTTGAATTTTATTAAATTTTAAATAATAAATTCCGAAAATCTAATTTCTAAATTTTATGTTACTGATAAAAATCGATTAAATTATAAAATGCAGTATAATGAATAAAAATTAAATTGTATTTTAAAATAATCGAATAAACTAGGTAAGAAAATGATTGAAATTGAAGTCTTTCCACATAGGTTCTTAAAAGCAAGCACTACGGAAAATTTCCTTAATAGTGTTTATTCATTAGAAACCGTACAAAGAGTAATTATGCACGGTGAATCATTACCTCAAAAAGTTAATTATGGACCTGCAAAAGGCACTCCTGTTAATCATAGTGAAAGAAAAATCATTAATGTTCAGGGTGTTGAGGTTCAATTGACCTTACAAGTAGGTAGATTTTGGATATTATTAGACGATGAAACTGAATTGTCTAAAGTTGACGAAATTTGTAAAGAATTATTCCCATACGGATACAAAGTATCGGAAGGTAGATTTATAAAAGATTCTCCAACAGTTACAGATTACATGAAATACGGTGAAAGTTTCGTAAATAGCATAGATAAGAGAATGCTCGGTGTTACGGACCCTAGAAGTAGATTTGAGAATTCTGTTTCACTTATCCCTAAAAGCGAAAAAGGTGAATAATTTGCCAGTAGGTAGGAGAGAGCAGATTGTTGACTGTAGAGCTGTTATGGGATTAGGTCAAGGTGGCGGATTAGCTCAGAGAGGAACCTTTGCCGAAGGTCTAAAAAATGACGTTGTAGTAGTTGCAATGTCACCCGGCAGACGACATATCACAAAACCTGTTTGCGAAATTACCTATGGAATAAGAGAATCTGGTATTCAAACAAGTGTACTTGTACTAAATGCAGGTAGTGGACTTCCAGCAGATGCACCAAATAGTTTAGGTTCAACTTTTGGTTTAAAACCTGAGGAAGTAGAGCAAGTTAATAGGCATAAATTATGTATTATTCACTTTGGGAACGTTAAAAGCCACGTTGTCTATAAAGCAAGGTTGTTTTTAAGATACGTAACCATACCTACAATAGTTGTTTGCCAAACTCCAATTGATATGGAAGACTTCGCTAAAATCGGAATTAAAACTGCTGATGTAATCCCCATGGAACCTGAAACAAAGGGAACTATTGTTGAAATAGTTACTGGAGTTGTAAGAGGAGAATCATCACCACAATCTAAAATTGATGAAATTATTGAAAAAATAAAAAAACACTTGAAATAAGGTGATCTTATGGCATACAAGCCTCAGTTCTACCCTGGTGCAACAAAAGTTGCTGAGAACAGAAGAAATCACATTAACCCAGCGTTTGAATTGGAAAAATTAAGAGAAATTCCAGATGAAGACGTTGTTAAAATCATGGGTCACAGACAACCAGGTGAAGATTACAAAACCGTTCACCCACCTTTAGAAGAAATGGACTTAGCTGAAGACTACGTAAGAGATTTAGTAGAACCTATCAGCGGTGCAAAAGAAGGACACAGAATTAGATACATTCAGTTTGCAGACTCAATGTACTTTGCTCCATCACAACCATACGACAGATCAAGACTCTACATGTCAAGATTTAGAGGAGTAGACTGTGGTACATTATCAGGAAGACAAGTTGTGGAATTAAGAGAAAGCAACTTAGAAGACATCTCCAAAAACTACTTAGTTGACACAGAGTTATTCGACCCTGCTACAACAGGTATGAGAGGAGCTACTGTACACGGTCACTCATTAAGATTAGATGAAAACGGAGTAATGTTCGATGCATTACAAAGATACGAGTTTGACGAAGCAACAGGACATATATTATATGTTAAAGATCAAGTTGGAAGACCATTGGACGAACCTGTTGATGTAGGAGAACCAGTACCTCAAGAAAAATTAAAAGAAATCACAACAATCTACAGAAAAGATGGCGTTGCTATGAGAGACGACATGGAAGTTGTAGAAGTTGTTAAAAGAATACACAGAGCAAGAACACTTGGTGGATACTGTCCACTCAATGAAATCTTCGACGCATACTTATAATTAAATATTACCACCCTTACGGGAGAGAAACCTCTCATAAATCTTGAGGTGAACCTATATGGAAGCTGAAAAAAGATTATTCTTAAAAGCATTAAAAGAAAAGTTTGAAGAAGACCCTAAAGAAAAATTCACCAAGTTCTATACATACGGTGGATGGCAACAATCAGAAAGGAAGAAAGAATTCGTTTCAGAAAACGAAAAAATTGTTGCTGAGAAAAGGGGCGGAATTCCTATGTACAACCCAGACATTGGTGTACCTTTAGGACAAAGAAAATTAATGCCATACAAAGTTTCAAACACTGATACTTACGTAGAAGGCGACGATTTACACTTTATGAACAACGCTGCAATCCAACAATTATGGGACGATATCAGAAGAACTGTTATCGTAGGTATGGATACAGCTCACATGGTTCTTGAAAAAAGATTGGGTGTTGAAGTAACTCCTGAAACAATCAACGAGTACATGCACACAATTAACCACTCACTCCCAGGGGGAGCTGTTGTTCAAGAACACATGGTTGAAGTTCACCCTTCATTAGCATGGGACTGTTACGCTAAAATCTTCACCGGTGACGATGAGTTAGCTGATGAATTAGACGACAGATTTGTAATTAACATCAACAAATTATTCCCTGAAGAACAAGCTGAAGCTTTAAAAGCTGCTATCGGTAAAAAAACATACCAAGTATCAAGAGTACCTTCACTCGTTGGTAGAGTATGTGACGGTGGTACAATTTCAAGATGGTCTGCAATGCAGATCGGAATGTCATTTATTACAGCATACAAATTATGTGCTGGGGAAGCTGCAATTGCTGACTTCTCATACGCTGCTAAGCACGCTGACGTTATTCAGATGGGTAATGCTTTACCAGGAAGAAGAGCAAGAGGTCCAAACGAACCAGGTGGAGTTAGATTTGGTATCTTATCAGATGTTGTACAAACAACAAGAGTTAGCGAAGACCCTGTTGAGCAATCATTAGAGGTAGTTGCTACTGGTGCTGCTTTATACGACCAAATCTGGCTTGGTTCATACATGTCTGGTGGTGTAGGATTCACACAATATGCTACAGCATCATACACAGATGACATCTTAGATGACTTCTCATACTACGGATTAGACTACGTAGAGAAAAAATACGGAAGATGCGGAACTAAAGCTACAATGGATGTAGTAGAAGACATCGCTTCAGAAGTTACACTCTACTCATTAGAACAATACGATGAATACCCAGCATTATTAGAAGACCACTTCGGTGGCTCACAAAGAGCTGCTGTTGCTGCTGCTGCAGCTGGTATTTCAGTATGTATGGCAACCGGTAACTCAAACGCTGGTGTTAACGGCTGGTACTTATCACAAATCTTACACAAAGAATACCACAGCAGACTTGGATTCTACGGTTACGACTTACAAGACCAATGTGGTGCTTCAAACTCCTTAGCAATAAGAAACGACGAAGCTTCACCATTGGAATTAAGAGGTCCTAACTACCCTAACTATGCAATGAACGTAGGTCACCAAGGTGAATACGCAGGTATTGCACAGTCTGCACACTCAGCTAGAGGAGACGCATTTGCTACAAGCGCATTAATCAAAGTTGCATTCGCTGACCCTTCATTAGTATTCGACTTCTCAAAACCTAGAAAAGAAATCGCTAGGGGTGCTTTAAGAGAATTCGAAGCTGCTGGTGAAAGAGACCCTATCTTACCTGCTAAAATCTAATTTAATTAATAATTTATTATTGATTTATTATTAGACTAGGTAAAATAGTAAAAGAAAACTAAAGGAAACCTAATATGGTTTCCTTTTTTTATATATTTTAAAAATTGTTATATAACATGTAACAATTATAATTAAAGTTAATCGAATTCAATTTTTGTTTAATAAACTATGACATCAAAAAAGTGTTGAAATTAATTATAATTAATTATTTTTGTCAGTATATATTTTACCAATATTTAAATTTTAAAATATGATGCAGATTAAATCATAATATAATTATAATACTAGAAATAAAATAAATATTGATGTTAATTTTAGTACATGATATTAACATTCACCATTAATAAGTCGAATGTAAAACCATTTAAAAAGGTAATTAATTTAGTAAAAAAATCTTTAATTAAATTAAAGAGTTTTTTAATTGTATTTTTAAATATTAACGTCATTTTGCTTATTAATGAAATGGAAAGTAATATATATCATATGATTAAATAATATTTGAATAGTTAACGCCATTAAATGTTTAAAGAAATGTTTAACGAATTCTTAAAATATTTAATTAACAAATAGCCAATATTACCTTAATCAATGAGGTGAAAGAAATGGATCCAACATTATTAACCCTTGGAGCCCTAGCCTTGGCAGGTGCTGCCGCAACTGTTTCCGGTTGTGCAGAAGACTTAGAATCTGATGTAGGTTCACAGTCTAACCCTAACTCTCAGGTGCAATTAGGTCCTCAAATGGGTAACATACACAGATATTTCAACAAAGCTATCTCCGGTGAACCTGTATCCTACGGTTTATACGTAGCAGTTGCAGGAGCTGTAGCATGGGCTTTAATGAATGGCGGATACAATCCAATCTTAGGTTTAATAGTAGGTTCAGGAGTAGGTGCAATTACACATGGTGCATATTCATTGAGCGCATACTTAGGTAGAATTGTAGGTCAGTCCAAAAACTTTAACCAACCAGTATACATGGACGTTATAAGTACACACATGGGTCCTATGATGGGACACGGTTTTATAGCAATTTTCACTATGTTATTAGCAGCTTACTTAGCTACATTAGCATTAGGTAATCCATTCCCATTGCCATTGGTAGCTTTAATCTTCGGTATCACAGTTGGTGCTATCGGTTCATCAACCGGTGACGTTCACTATGGTGCTGAAAGAGAATACCAAAAATACGCTTTCGGTGGTGGTATTCCTGTTGCTAACCAAGGTGACATTGATATTAAAGCAGAAACTGGTATTAGAAATGGTTTAGATTCATCATACTTCTGTTCAAGACTCGGAGGTCCATTAACTGGTCTCTGTTTCGGTTTAATCATCTTCTTAGATGGTTGGAGAACCGTTACTGGTAACATTATCGGTGACTTGATGGGTGCAGACCTTGTTATGAAAGCAGTCATTGCAATTATATTAGGTACATTACTAGTAATTGGTGCTGCGATAATTAACAGAAAAGTAGAAGTATATGCAAGAAACAAGTACGGGCCATACAAATAATTAATAAAGTAATGGTGATAATATGGATATTTCAAGTATTATATTACCTCTTGTTGAAATCACCCTTGCAGGAGCAATTATTAACGCAAGTGTTCACTTTGTTCCAGTAGGTGGTGCACCAGCTGCGATGGCTACTTCAACCGGGGTAGGTACCGGTACAACTCAGTTGGCTGCAGGTGCAGGTTTCACAGGTTTATTAGCGGCTGCAGGAATGGCTGCACAACCTGGCATAATGATAAGCAACCCAGTTCACGCACTCTTGATTATGTTATCAGGTGCTGTTGGTGCTATGATTATGTTAGGATTAACTATGTTAATCGGTCAGTTAATTTACGTTTACGGTGTTGGTATTGTACCAGCAGCTGATAAATGTGATGTTGACCCTATCACAAAAGACCCACAAAGTGCATTTATCACACCAGGTACAACTGGTCACGGTATTCCAACAGTTTGTTTCGTTAGCGGATTAATCGGAGCAGCTTTAGGTGGAATCGGTGGAGGAATGGCTTATGTAGGTCTTTTAGGATTAGGATTTACAATACCTGCAATTGCGGGAGTATTAGCAATTGGATTCTTCTTCATGAATGCAGTTCTTGCTTCATACAACATTGGTGGTACCATTGAAGGTTTCCACGATCCTAAATTTAAGAAAATGCCTAATGGAGTTATTGCTTCGACAGTGTCATCATTAGTTGCAGCTATAATATTAATAGGAATGTCAATGGGACTTTAATTAAAAATTATGAGGTGTAATTATGTCACATGGTGGCGGAGGACACGCAGCAGAACTATTCCCTGAAACTCAAGTTCTCGGGATTGGTCTTGTATTATCATTAGTTGGAATGTATATTGCAAACTTTCTTCCAGAATATGCAATGTTAATAGGTGGAGCATTAACTGTTCCAGCGTGTGTAGCGGGAGCTAACACAACAAGAAAAGTAGCAGCATACGGTTTAGGTACCGGTGTTCCTTCAATTGGTATGGTAAGTTTAGGTATGGGTACATTATCAGCACTTGCAGCGGTATATTTACCAGTAGCATTTGGTATTGATTCAATGGCTACACCGATAATTGCAGTTATTGTATCATTAGCAATTGGTGCGATTGTAGGTAAGTTAACACAAAACCCTGTAGGTATGAAAGTACCTATTATCGTATCAAGTATGATAAAATTATCATTAATGGGTGCTTTATCAATTTTGGGATTCTGTACTGCATTTGCAGGCGGATTTTCAGCAAACGTATTTATTCCAGGTGCAATAGAAACAGGAATGATTGGTTTAGCATTTATTGCAGCAGGTATTGCAATTTTACACCCATTCAACGCATGTTTAGGACCTAATGAAAGTCACAGAAGAACAATGTACCTTGCAATTGCTTGTGGTTTATTAGCATGGTTAGTATTCGCAATCTCAAAATTAGATGCAATATCAACTGTTATCTCAGCAGTGTTATGGGTTGCTACATATGCTATGTTTGTAAAAATGTCTTTGAACGATGCTTCAGATGTTTTATACACACCAGAATTGCCTAAGAAAGAAGAATAAGGTGATAAAATGGAAATTGTTAAAGTATGTCCCGATATAAATGTAGTATTGGACATCGATACAGGTTTAATTGCAGAAATGAGAAAAGATATTCTTGTTACTGATTTAAAACCTGTTTCAGCAGAAATAGAACAATTAGAAAAACTTGCGATAGCATTGGAAAATTCATTAGACCCAAGAAACGCACCAATGAAATCATACGCTGGTAGAGAAGGTACATACAAAACTGGTGGTTTATTCCAAGGTATGTTCTTCGGTTTCTGGATTGCCTTGTCAATTTTAATGCTCGCAGTATTCTTAATCATTAAAACGGATTTAAGCCTAATCGGTCTCTAAATTGTTTAATTTGACACGGAGGTGCTAAAATATGGCAGATAAAAAAGCCCCTGCAGCAGGATGGCCTGTTGCTAATGGTGAATATGTTGTAGGTAATCCTGAAAGCTGTGTAGCTGTTGTTACATTGGGTTCACACGGATTAGATGAAGCAGCTATCGAAGCAGGTGCAGCTATCTCAGGACCTTGCCACACAGAAAACTTGGGTATTGAAAAAGTTATTGTTAACTACATTTCAAATCCTAACATCAGATTTATGGTTGTGACAGGTTCAGAAGTTCAAGGACACATTACAGGACAATGTTTCAAAGCTCTCTATGAAAACGGAATTGGTGACGATGGTGGTATTATCGGCGCTAAAGGAGCTATTCCTTTCATGGAAAACGTTGGAAAAGAACCAGTTGCAAGATTCCAAAATCAAATCGTTGAATTAATTGATATGATTGATTCAGAAGATAAAGGAAAAATTCAACAAACAGTTAAAGACTGTATCTCCAAAGACCCTGGTGCATTCGAAGAAGAAGCTATGGTTATAGACCTTGAGGGTAAAGCAGGCGGAGCTGGAGAAGAAGAAGGTTCATCAGTTAAAATGACATCCCCAGAAATGGCAATTATCGAATCAAGAATGAGAATCATCTCAAAACAGATCGAACAAGCTGCAATTGTTAACAAATACAACTCTGGATACTATAACGGTAAAATCCAAGGTATTGCAATAGGCTTATTCTTGTCACTTCTCATATACAGTATGTTATTAATCTAATTAAATAATTTGATAGTTATTTATTAGAGATTTATTATTAGTTTATATTAGATTATATTAACTTATGATAAATAGATAAAATAATGATTATTGATTATTAATTAATAATGATGAATTTAAACACGAATTGGTATCTAGCTAGGTTAGATAATTAATAATTACTGTGTAATAATTAATAATTATGTTAAATTACCAATTAAAACGTTGAACTTAAAATAAATTAATATGTAAATTCTAAACCAAACCAAAACATATATGCCTTCCAGGAGGTGCTAAAATATGGCAGATAAAAAAGCCCCTGCAGCAGGATGGCCTGTTGCTAATGGTGAATATGTTGTAGGTAATCCTGAAAGCTGTGTAGCTGTTGTTACATTGGGTTCACACGGATTAGATGAAGCAGCTATCGAAGCAGGTGCAGCTATCTCAGGACCTTGCCACACAGAAAACTTGGGTATTGAAAAAGTTATTGTTAACTACATTTCAAATCCTAACATCAGATTTATGGTTGTGACAGGTTCAGAAGTTCAAGGACACATTACAGGACAATGTTTCAAAGCTCTCTATGAAAACGGAATTGGTGACGATGGTGGTATTATCGGCGCTAAAGGAGCTATTCCTTTCATGGAAAACGTTGGAAAAGAACCAGTTGCAAGATTCCAAAATCAAATCGTTGAATTAATTGATATGATTGATTCAGAAGATAAAGGAAAAATTCAACAAACAGTTAAAGACTGTATCTCCAAAGACCCTGGTGCAACAGATGAAGAAGCTATGGTTATAGACCTTGAGGGTAAAGCTGGTGAAGCAGGAGAAGATTCAGGCGATGGTTTCGCTATCGAAGGTATCCCTACTGTATCAGAACCAGACCTTGAATATATAAGGAAATTAAACGAAAGTCTCGACTATAAAGTGGGCCTAACTACAAGAGATTTAGGTCTTGCTTCTGGAGTTCAGTCTGAAAGCCTCACCGGTTTATTATATGGTATGATGTTTGCATTAGTATTCGTTGCAATACCATTAATATTAAAAATTGGATTTTAAATATTAAGAGACTAATAATTCCATCATTAAATTTATAAGGTGATTAGATGGCTGAAATTCCTACAGTAATAACACCAAACAAGGAATTCAAAGAATTACAGAAAAAACTTGACGAAGTTGAAGATAGAGTTGAAAGAACAAATGCTGAAATCTTCCAAAGAACAGGTCAAAAAACAGGAAGAGATGTAGGTATTGTACTTGGTTTCGCAGTTGGAACCGTTTTATTATACTCATTAGCAGGAGCTTTGCAGTTCTTCAATCTTATAAAATAACATTGTTACAGAGGTGGAATAATGTTCAAATTCGACAAAGAACAGGAAATTATTGAATTAGCTGGTGCAAGATTTGGAGGACAACCAGGAGAATGTCCTACCGCATTATCCGGTACCATATTTTACGCAAGACACAAAATTGTAGAAGATCCTAAAAAAGGTATCTTCGATAAAGCTGCTGCTGAAGAATTAATCAACAAGCAAGCTGAAATGCAAGATATCACAGGTAACTCAGCATTAGTACAAGTATTCGGTGGTTCAGAAGAAGCACTCGTTAACTATATTGACTTCGTAGCTGATGTATGGGACGGACCTATGTTATTGGACTCAACATCCGGTAAAGCAAGAATGGCTGCAGCTACAAGAGCTACAGAAGCTGGATTTGCTGGACAATGTGTTTACAACTCAATCAACGTTTCAATGGACGAAGAAGAGTTCCAAAACTTAGTTGAAAGTGACCTTGAAGCTTCAATCGTTTTATGTTTCGACCCAATGGACCCTTCAGTAGAAGGTAAATTGAACGTTTTAAACAACGGTGGTAAAACAGCTGAAACAGGTATGTTAGAACTCGCTGAAAAAGCAGGTATCAAACACCCATTAATTGACGTTGCTGTAACCCCTATGGGTAACGGTGCAGGTCAAGCTGTAAGAGCTTCATTTGCTGTTAAAGCAAAATTAGGTTTACCAGTAGGTAGCGGTATACACAACATCCCATCAGCATGGGACTGGTTAAGAGAATTCAGAAAAGGATTAAGAGAAAACGACAAAGCACAGTTATCAAAAGACGTACACCACGTATGTGACATTGGTGCTAACATTGTACAAACAATGGCTTCAGGAGACTTCGTTCTCTACGGTCCAATCGACAACTCAGAATTAGCATTCCCAGCTGTTGCAATGACAGATATGATTATTGCTGAAACCGCTAAAGATTTAGGTACAACACCTGATGAGAAACACCCATTAAACAAATTAATTTAATTAAAACATTAATTTGTTTATTATTTTATACACTTTTTTGAATAATTAAAAAATAAAAATAAAATATAATAAAAAATAAAAATAAAAAAGCTATTTTAAAAGTATATTATTAAAAATTAATGTTAAAAATATAATATTAAAATATCACCAATATTAATTTAAACTATTAAATTTCCAAATTACTGCCAAATCTTTTAAAGCAGTCATTATTTTGGATTTTTCCCCTTCGATAAGTATTTTAAGATCTTCCTCTTCACTTTGTGAGAATATCAATCCATTATCCTCACTAAGTTCCCCTAAAATTTCAGGATGCAATTCAAAAGGCATTTTTACACGGATAACTTCAGTTGCCTTTCTTTTTTTAACTTCTGGATTATAAGGAGTTTGTTTTAATGGAAATTCAACATCTAACTCCCCTCTTGAAGCTTTTCCAAGTTTATCCAAAAAATCTTTAGCCATTTTTTCGTCACACATACCAAATAGTGCACCTTGTAACACCGAAATCTCTTTTTCAGCATCCATCAATACACTAAAATCTGCGTGCTCGTCTAAAATATAATACGTTATAATATTATTTGCAATTCTTAATCTATCAAAATATTCTTTTGGAATAGGCCTCTTTCTTGAAAGTTCTAAAGTTAAGTTGTTTAAAACTACCCATTTCTTATCAATCCCTTTTGCATCCTTCATCGCTCATCATCTCAATGTAATTTTTTAGTATTAATTTAGAATCATGATTTAAAACAGCCCCAAATTTCCGCAAATCTTCTTCAATATCATTAACATCCATATTTTTCTTCAAAAAATAAATTTGATAGCTGTCAGTACCTTGGATATTTAATATAGCCACAGTATGGTTTTTAGAATACAAGTCTATATTCTCCCTGTTGGCCTTAGCTCGCATAGTTCCCGAGATTTCCGGAGAATCTAAAACTTCATTAGAGTCTATTATTGTAAGTAGTTTAGCTATGAAATTTCCACATTTGCAACTTTCCATATTTTCACCCGCTTACTCTAAACTTAAATTTAAACTTAAACTAAACTATATGTTGAATAATCTTTTAGTTTGGGAATATATAAGTTTAGCTATATTAATTAAGTTATTATCTTGATTAATTATTTGATTGCCCATATCATTACATGAAATATCTAGATTATTACTGTTAATATTATTACTATTGGTAATAGTATTACTATTGTTACTATTGTTACTATTGTTATTATGATTATTCTTATTTCTAATAGTATCTAATTTATTGTTTATATTATTAATACCGTTGCAATTATCTTTCTCATCATTCTCATCATTTAATAAATTATAAATTTTTCCAAATTCATTTACTACTAACCTTACATTTGAAGGCTCATTTTGTTCCCCTTTTATTGGCGATACAAACGGACTATCGGTTTCAGAAAGAGTATTCTTAAATAAATCCATATCATAAATACTCAATAACTCTTTTATTAAATTTTTATGATATTCTGAAAAACACAACTGTGTTGAAATTGAGATATAATTATCATTATCTATTAATTCTTTTGCTAGTTGATTACTTCCACTAAAACAGTGATATATAATTCTTATATCATTTTTGGTAATTTCATGTATTATTTTGTACGCTTTATCTTCAAAACCTCTCGCATGAATGACTACAGGCATATCCAATTCTTTTGCTAAAGTTAAGTATTTTCTAAATATTTTTTCCTGCTTATCCAAATCGGCTTGACTATTTATCCCACTATCGAGACCTATTTCACCAACTGCCACTATTGAATCTTGATTTTTCTCAATAAACTTATATGTGTCCTCAATTACCTTCCAATCGGATTTTACCCTAGAAGGGTGGTACCCCATTGTAATATTGATATCTTTGGGATATTTAGTTTTTAAATCGAGTGCCCTTTTACATCCACCTAAACTTTCGCCACTAGTAATCATTTCTACATTGTTATCGATTGCACCGGTTATCAATTCATCCCTATTTTTTAATCGCCTATATTCCATGTGGCAATGTGCATCGATATATCCCATATTTTTATTTTTATTTTTATTTCCATTATCCATCACTTTCAAACTTTCACCGTAAATTCCAAAATTCTAAAAAATACATAAATACATAATAATTATATAATGGTGTTGTATTATAGATTATTTTAAATATTTTCTTTGTATATATTAAGTTCATTAACTATTAAAATATGAGATTATTAAATTTATTAAATTATTAGGATTATGATTATAATTATTGTGATTACAATTATTATGATAATACTTATGGTGATATTATGACTTCGGAACTTTCAAAGATTAAGAAAACGGAAGAATATAAAAAATTTATAAGATATTTAATTGAAGAATTATTATCTAATAAAGAAAAAATTGAAGAATTAGATGCAAAAAGAAAAAAACAGAAAGTGGAAGATATTAAAGCAAAAAGTCTTCGAAAATTCGATTTAAATATTGGATTCCCCCCTAATTCAGATATTCTTGCCCTTGCAACAGAAACGGAAAAAAAAGAATTATCTTTAATTTTACGAAAAAAGCCTATTAGGACACTTTCAGGCGTTGCAGTAGTCGCAGTTATGACTTCACCCGAACCTTGTCCACACGGCAAATGTTCTTTCTGCCCGGGCGGTAAAGAAAGCGTATTTGGAGATGTTCCCCAAAGTTATACGGGAAAAGAGCCTGCAACTATGAGAGGCATTATGTATAAATTTGACCCTTACGTACAGACTTCTGAAAGATTAGCACAACTTGAAAAAGTAGGTCATCCGACAGATAAAGTTGAACTTATCATCATGGGCGGTACTTTCCCAGGGCGAGATATAGAGTACCAGGAAAACTTTATAAAAGGTTGTTTAGATGCTATGAATGGTTTAGTATCTGAAACGCTCGAAGAAGCTCAAAAAATAAATGAAACTGCTTCCCATAGGTGTGTTGCTCTTACAATTGAAACACGTCCTGACTACTGTAAAGAAGAACATATAGACGAAATGTTAAAGTTAGGTGCCACACGTGTTGAATTAGGTATTCAAAGTACGTATGATGAAGTATTAGACTTTGTAAAAAGAGGTCACTCAGTTTCTGAGTCAATTAAGGCTACTTCACGTCTTAAAAACAGCGGTTTAAAGGTTTCTTACCACCTTATTCCAGGATTGCCACATACTACAGAAGAAATGGATAAAGAAAATATTGAAAGAGTGTTCAATAATCCAGATTTTAAACCGGATTTAATAAAGTTCTACCCTTGTTTAGTTATTGAAGGGACAGAACTTTACGACTTATGGAAAAAAGGAGAATATAAACCAATTACTGATGAAGAAGCGGTTGAATTAGTAACTTATGCTAAATCAATTATGCCGAAATGGATTAGAACGTCACGTATACAGCGAGATATTCCTGCAACAGTTATTGATGAGGGCGTTAAAAAAAGTAACCTTGGAGAATTAGTGTATAAAAACCTTGAAGAAAAAGGTATAAAGTGCAAATGTATTCGATGTAGGGAAGTAGGTCACGTTTGTTATAAAAAAGGTATAAAACCGGACTTATCAAGTATAAAACTACTTGTTGAAGAGTATGAAGCTAGTGGGGGTAAAGAATTTTTTATATCCTATGAAGATGTTAAAAATGATTTATTAATCGGATACCTAAGACTTAGAATTCCAGATATGAAAGCAGTGTTTAGAGCAGAAATAGATGAAAATACTGCCCTAATAAGACAAGTTCATGTCTGCGGTCAGCAGGAAGAACTAGGTTCTAAAATAGAAGATACTAAAAACTGGCAACATAAAGGTTATGGAAAATTAATGCTCGAAGAAGCTGAAAAAATCGCAAAAAGTCACGGAAAATCAAAAATATTGATAACCAGTGGTATTGGAGTTAGAGAATACTATAAAAAACAAGGTTACGACCGAGTAGGTGCCTACATGGGCAAAAAATTGAATTAAAAGAAATTAGTAAATAATATTGAATAATCGGTTTATTAATTTAATATACTACTTATTCTATTTCTAGTATTATATTCTATACTATACTATTTTATTCTATTTTTATATTTTAGATTTTATTTATTGGCATATTTTAATTTTGCAATATATTCTAAGATATATCGCTCGTGTTTATCCTGATTATAATAACAGCATTAATAGTAATTTAGAGTTTTAAAAACTCTATTTCTATGCTATTTGGTATTGTACGGGCATATATAACTACATCAACCAAATAATAAAAATTTTAGAAATTTTAGATTTAGAAATTTTAATGTATAATTTAGTAAAATTATCTAATAGAATTATTTAAGAAAATTTAACTTATCATTTACAGTAATACA
Source organism: Methanococcus voltae (assembly GCF_017875395.1). Lineage (NCBI taxonomy): Archaea > Methanobacteriati > Methanobacteriota > Methanococci > Methanococcales > Methanococcaceae > Methanococcus > Methanococcus voltae. The sequence continues at coordinate 266,522 of NZ_JAGGMO010000001.1, forward strand.
ACCAACCAAATTAATATAAATGAAATTTATGAATCTAACTTATAGTTTTTTAACTCTTATGTGATTGATTCATTCAATACAAGGGATAGTGCTAATCATTTCTATTTATATTCATTCATATGTTCAATAGTTTAAATTACTATAGATGAAACTGCTAGAATTCCAACTAGGTATGCTACTACTTTAACTGCAACATTACCCCTAAAAGGTCGTCCCATATCATTTTTAAAATTTTTAAATCCCATTGTTCTTGAATTTACCATCAAATCACCATATTTCATATTTATTCTATTCTAATCATTATTAATTATGTGATAAAGAGCTACTATAATAAAATTATCCATTTATTTTATACTACATTACTATGTAACCGATTATTGCGAATAATACTATTAAATAACTAATATATATAGGTATTTGTACATTATAAATCATTATAAATGTTTTTAATGAAAAATAATGACAAATCATTGAGTTTTAATATTATTAATCATGACAAATATAAATCGTATAATTATATATTTGAATAAATAATTATAATAGTAGTGAATAATAATCATAAAAATATCAGTTATAATAATATCGTATTACACTAAACATTCAAACAATATCAAAGTATAAATGTTTAAAAAACAATATATAATGTAATAAAAAATGAATAATCAAGATTATAAAATTTAAAATATAGTATGATATATTACAATATATTAAGCAAGACAATTAATAGTACGGAATGTTGATAATATGAAAGAAGAAGATGAACAAGAGTATTACAGTCTAAAAATGAGAGCTTCAAATGAAGAAAAACATATTTCGGGTGCAGAAAGACTTTTAAAGGTTGAAAAAGTAGAAGATATTGAAGAAGTAGCTTCAGAACTTGTATCTCGCGCGTTGAGTCATGAAAATGGGATACCAGATTTTATAAACTTAAAAGTTGAAAAAGTAAACCAAAAAATTAAAAAAATCCCCCATATTCCTATAGTGTACAATAAGGATAATATCGGAACTATTTGTGAAAAAAATTATGAAATGAGCAATAAAACAAATTCAAGGAATTATTGTCACGAATTACTAAAAAATAAGTTTAAAGAATTTGGGGTCAATGATGTATTATGCGAATTCCTAATTAAATTAGGGTTTGAGATTATCGATGAAGGGGGCATGCGTGGAGCTGCAATAATCTCCCTAGATGGCTCTCGATTAGATATTGCATTTAATGAAGACATTGACAAGGGCGTCAGGGTAAAAAACATAGATACTGACGATAATTTAAAGGAAAAAATAAGAAAAAACGACTTATATACTGAAAGAACCATCGAAGCAATAGCTATTGCCTCAAAAGTGATAGATTTAGGAGTAGTTGCAGAACTATGCACCTCGGATAATCCTTCGTATACCACAGGCTATGTTGCTACAGAAGACGGATACTTTAGAATTAAAAACTTAAAAGATCCGGGGGAAACGGGCGGCAGGGTATTCTACGTAAACAATTTGAATGAAGAATCCCTTAAAGAATTAATAGATAATTTAGAAGATAAGCCCTATTTAATATATTAAATAACCATATAGTACTAGATAAGTAATGATATGTAAAATAATGATATGCAAATAATTATTGGGATAATATGCTAAAAAATAGAATTAATTTAGAATTGGATGAAATTAAAAGAAATAATCTATATCGATCCTTTAAGAATTTTTATGACCCTAATTATGAACATAATTTTAAAATTAATAAAAATATGGGCAAAAACTTTTCATCCAATGACTATCTATGTTTGTCATCTAATGTAGAGATACTAAATACCATAAAGGATGCTTTAAAATATGGATCAGGATCTACAGGATCACGTTTAACGTCAGGAAATATAAATCATGAAAAACTTGAAAAGACAATCTCTGAATTTAAAGATACTGATTCATCTCTTGTATACTCCTCAGGATATGCAACAAATTTGGGGGTTATAAGTGCGTTATGCTCCAAAAAAGATTTAATCCTAAGCGATAGCCTCAATCATGCGTCTATAATCGATGGTTGTAGGCTCTCGAATGCTGAAAAAATTATATATCCCCACCGTGATGTGGAATTCATTAAAAAAATTCTTGAAGATGATAAATTCTTGAAAGAAAATCAATTTGGGAATATTTTTATAATAACGGACGGGGTTTTTAGCATGGATGGAGATATTGCCCCGATTGATGAATTATTTAAGCTTTGTAATGATTTTAATTGTACTTTAATTATTGACGATGCGCATGGTACCGGCGTTTTAGGTAAAAAAGGTAAAGGAAGCTTAGAACATTTTAAAATTAAAGCTAATGAAAATGTTATACAAATTGGTACATTGTCTAAGGCTAATGGGTTAGTAGGCGGTTATGTTGCAGGCTATTCAGAATTAATAGATTATTTGATAAATAAATCACGTAGTTTTATATATTCTACTTCATTACCTCCTTACGTAATTGCTGGAGCAATTAAATCTTTTGAATTAATTAAAAATGGAGATTACGTTTCCAAATTGCAAAAAAATGTATCGATTACTAATAAAATTTTCAGTGATTTAAAGAATATTAACTTTGACGATAAGCATAAAACTCCAATATATCCTCTTGTATTTGGTAAAAATACCATGGATATGTCCAATTACTTATATAATGCTGGTTATCAATGTATAGGGATTAGATACCCAACCGTTGCTAAAGGTAGCGAGAGAATAAGAGTTTCAATTACTTCTTGCCATGAAAAAGAGGACGTTGTTAGTTTAAAAGATGAAATTAGTATATATCTTGAAAATTAGTATTATTTATTTCTTTTTTTATTTTTTATTTATTATATTTTTATTTATTATATTTTTATAATTTATATTTTTATAATTTATATTTTTTTTATTAAACATCGATTTTATTATATATGATTATAACAAATGTTATTATCAAAATTTATAATAATATTTTTATGATATAATATTTAATTTTCAAATTTGGTGATATTAATGATATTCGTTACAGGTACCGACACAGATATAGGGAAAACACACGTTTCAGGGATTATTGCTTCAGAAGTAAGTAAATTCAAAAAAACAGGCTATATGAAACCTGTTGAAACTGGCGGTAGACCGGATACCAATAAAATTATGAAATTATTGGATATGAAGGATTTAGATGGAAAAAATATTGATATAGATATAGTAAATCCCATTAATTTCAAAAATCCATTATCCCCAAACATATCTGCAATTGTAGAAAATTCAGAGTATAAAATGGACTTTGAAAAAATTAAAGAATCTTATGAATATTTAAAAAATATTTACGAATATATTATCGTAGAGGGGGCAGGAGGTGCTTGCGTACCTTTAAAAAAAGGCTATTATGTAGCAGATATTGCCAAAATGTTAAACATACCTTGTGTAGTGGTTGCAAGACCTAACTTGGGTACTATCAACCATATTATTTTAACAACTGAATTCTTGAAAAACAGAGGTATCGAAGTATTGGGTATTATAATCAATAGTACTTGCGATTTAAAAGAAGTTCCTTACTACGAGGAGACCTTCAAAACTATTGAAGAATATTCGGGATTTAAAATTATTGGAATTATTGAAAAAGATGACGTTAAATTAGATATAGATAAATTGTTAATTTAAAATTAAATTATACAATAAATTTATAAAATAGAGCATATAGAGGTATAAATAAGAATAAATATTTTAAAATCAGGATATAATCACTAAAAGGTAAACTATGAAACACACAGAAAGAGCTTTAATCATTGGACGGTGGCAACCATTTCACAATGGGCATTATGAGATAATTAAAAAGATATCCAATGAAGTAGATGAATTAATAATTGGAATAGGTAGTAGTCAGAGGAGCCATAGCTTAAAAGACCCGTTTACAGCGGGTGAACGTATGATGATGATATCAAAATCACTTGAAAATCTAGATATTCGATACTATACGATACCTATTAGCGACATAGATTTTAACGCCATTTGGGTTTCATGTGTTGAGGCACTTACCCCGCCCTTTAATCAAGTGTATACGGGCAACTCTTTGGTAAGGGAATTATTCACTGAAAAAGGATATATTGTTAAAAAACCCGAACTTTATAATCGAGCAGAGTATTCGGGGACTAAAATAAGACAAAAAATGCTCAATAACCAAAAATGGGAACATTTGGTACCAAAATCGGTTGTAGACGTTATTAAGGAAATAGATGGCGTAGGCAGGATAAAAAGACTTAACGAAAAAGACTATTAAAATTATTACTTTTATTATTACTAAATTTTAATATCTATTTTTACGTTCGTTACATATATATACAAGATTAAACTATTAGGTTTTATTCGAGAAGTAATGTAATTATAAAACATATGATTGATTTATAATTCATTTGCTCGAACTGGGAATCATCAACGAATGTAACGAGGTTATATTATGGCAAGATTACACTCTGGTAAAAGAGGTTCCTCCAGTTCAACAAGACCTTTGAGAACAGAAGTTCCTGCATGGGTTATTTTGAATGCTGAGGAAGTAGAAGCAAGAATTATCGAAATGGCAAAAGAAGGAAAGCAATCAGCTTTAATCGGTAACATAATGAGAGACATGTACGGTGTACCTAACGTTAAGTTAATGACCGGAAAAAGTGTTTCAACAATCATGAAAGAAGCTGGATTCTACCCTGAAGTTCCAGAAGATTTATTAAACTTGATGAAAAAAGCTATCAACTTAAGAAACCATTTAGAAAACAACCCAAGAGATACACACTCAAAAACAGGTTTACACTTAATTGAGTCAAAAATCAGAAGGTTAGTTAAATACTACAAAGGTACAAAAGTATTACCTGCTACATGGAGATACTCACCTGAAGCTGCAAGATTATTAGTAGAATAATTGAAAACTTGCGTTTCATACCTTTATCATATTTTTTTCTTTTTAATTTATTATGTGCAATTTAAAAAAGTTATAATATTAAAATTATAATATTAAAATTATAAGATTATTTTAAATTCAAATTCCAAAAATCATTATAATACAATTCAAAGTCTTGATTATATTTTTTTCCGATTTTTAAGGCAATTTCTGCTTTTTCTAATTCTTTACCAAAATAAGCAGCATGGTCCATTTTTGTAATCATTTTTAATCTAAGAGCGGTTTCATAAATTTCCTTTGGATTTTTACCTTTTAAAATTTTCTGAGGTTGCCCATATACATAATATATTGCAATTATGTTTGAATTTTTCCTATCTAATTTTATTTTAAAGCTTCCTTTGTCCAAAACTTGCTTTTCGTTCTCTTTTGCAATTATTATATCGTTTTCTGTTAAACCATTCATATATGTACCATTAAATTTGTTATTGATTTTACTATTAAGTTTATCATCATCTTTATTAATTTTATTTAACAGTTTAACTTCTTCAGATTTATTATAAATTTCTTCATCGTTCTTTTTATCTTTATAATTTATCAAAGTATAACCTAAATCTTTTGGAAGGCTATTCTTAATTTTAGCTAAAAATGTTATTTTTGAAGCTATTTTTAATTCTTTTATAGAATATTTACATTTATCCGAGGCTTCTGGCGTAAATAATATATTACCCCCTACTTCTTGACCTATTGCGCATAAAGTGGCATTTACCCCGTTACTGTCCACATCAAAAAGTTCCGTTACATTACCAATACCAAAAAACATTGGTAATTTATATTTTTCTTTGAATAATTTGCATGCAATGATACTATCAGTAAAATTGCACCCTAAATTATTAATTGGCTCCAAAATTGGGTCTGCAACTACCTTTAAATCATTATTTAATAATTTTTCCACGTTGTTCTTTAAGGTGGCTATTTTATTATCTATTGTATGAGGTACTTCATTTGTCTTGTAATTCGTAGGTAAAACAACCGATGCAGTATTAGAATTAGTTAAATAAGGTATTAAATCGTCAGAGTTACCTGCATCTACGCTTAAAATCATGTCTACATCTAATTTTATAGCTTCGATTAATTCTTTTGTATTTAATGTATCTACACTAATCGGTTTATCGGTTAAATCTCTTGCAATAGAGATTATTCTGTGTAAATCTTTGGAGTTATCCTCATTGCTTACCATACCTAAATCAATCATGTCCACCCCTGAATCAAGGTAGTAATTGATTTTATTTTCCAACTCCATATCGGATAACCATGGGGTGTGGACTATTTCACCCAATACTCTCATGGGATACTTATCGCCAATTTTCAGGTTTCCGATTTTTATATTGCTTAAATTATTCTTTGAGTTAAGACTACTATTTGTAGTCATTTCATGAGCATACTCATGGTTTTCATTATTATTGGGATCATATAATGGCAATTTTTCGGCATTTTGTAGTTCTTTTTCTGCTTCTTTGATAATGTATTGTGCAATTTGGTCATCCGCATAATCTGTAGTTGATAAAGAGATATTTTCCAAATTGTTAATTAGGAGGGGTATATCAGAAGCTTCACGAGTAGATTTATAACATTTTATACCGATACTGTCTTCTATTATTTTTAAATCGTGTCTAATTAATCCGGTTACCAATATAAAATCATAAATTGTGCTTAATTTTTTTTCAGAAATATTTAGTTCTGTTGAATAATCAGATATTGCTTTCAATATTAGATTAGGGGTTAAAAATGCAGCTATGGAAATATCTGTTTGATATATGTCGATATTTTTGTATTTTAAGACTGCTTTATTTACTCTTTCGTAAGCTTGTTTTCCTGTGATTATTAATATTTTAGAGGTTTCTTTCATGAATTCACCGGCTAAATAAATATTTTTGTGTACGTGTGTAATTGAGTAATTTTATACTTGAATAATTGTATATTTGGATAATTGTGTATTTGGATAATTGTGTATTTGGATAATTGTGTATTTGGATAATTGTGTATTTGGATAATTGTGTATTTGGATAATTGTGTATTTTGTATTTTGTATTTTGTATTTTGTATTTTGTATTTTGTATTTTGTATTTGTGCATAATTATTAATTTAAATTAATAATAAAATGATAGTATTATATAGCGTTTTAATTATATAATATATATTTTATAATTTAGGTATAAATTTATTAGGTGTATTATGGATTTAAAAAGTTGTTATTCAGGAAATTTTAAAAAATTAATTAAAAAAGAGCGAGATTATGAAATAAATTTTCATAGAAATGAAATTAAAAGGATGGGGGAGAAAAGAGAAAATACAGGTCGTGCAATATTAAATTTAAATGGAAAAGTTATAAAACAGATTTTTAATGAAAAAATTGTTCGATACGGTAGAAAAAAGAAGTTTGAAAAAATTGACATCTCCGTTGGTGATGTAGTTCTTATAAGTAAAGGCAATCCACTCTTAAGTGATTTTTACGGCAATGTAATAGCAATTGGGGGTAATCACATTGATGTTAGTGTTGAAAGCGTTCCAAAATGGGCTGTAAAAGATGTTAGGATTGATTTATACGTTAATGATGTAACATTTAAAAGAATGACCAAAGCACTTGAAAAATTTGAGGTAACGAGAAATAAAATTGCCAACATAATCATTGGTATTGAAAAGCCCAAATACTGTGCAATTAATGAAAAAACATTAAAATATTTGGAAATTAATGCAAATATTGATTTATCATCCACCTCTACTCTTGAACTAGATGAGATTATTAAAAATTTTGATTATTGCGATAATAGTTTAAATTTTTATCAAAAAGAGGCTGTAATTCGTGCTTTATTAGCTAATGACTTGTACATGGTTCATGGACCTCCTGGGACGGGTAAAACTCGTACAATTACCGAATTAATCATTCAGGAGACTAAGCGTGGAAATAGCGTTATTGCAACTGCTGATTCCAATACTGCGGTAGATAATATATTAGAAAACTTATCTAAAGCCCCGAAAATAGCCAAAAAATCAAAAATAAAATATGAAACAAAATATGGGAAATATGATTCAAAACAAAATCCAAAATTTGAAAATCCGCAAAATGGAAAACTTGAAAAATTAAAAATTGTTAGGATTGGGCACCCCTCTAGAATTTCAAAAGAATTAATTGACTACTCCTTACATTCTAAAATAACAAAACATGAGTTATATATTAAAATTGTAAAGTTACGGGAATTATTAGAGCGAGAATATTTAAAAAGAAAAGAAATCCCAAGTCCTGACCCAAAATATAGACGTGGACTTACTAATGATGATATAATACTATATGATAAGTTAAAACAACATATTCGAGGAATACCACCTAAAAAACTTGAAGAAATGGCGTTATGGGTTAGATGTAATGAAAAAATTGCAAAAATTAAGGATAAAATTGCAAAAACTGAAAAACAAATAATCACAGATATTATTGAAAACTCCGATGTAGTTCTCGCCACTAATTCAATGGCAGGTAGTGAATATTTGGAGGATTTTAACTTTAATGTAGGCGTTATTGATGAATGTAGTCAATCAATGGAACCTTCTACGTTAATTACTGCTTTAAAATGTGATAAAATTGTTATGGCGGGAGACCACAAGCAATTACCTCCTACAGTATTGTCCGATGAAATTGAATTGAAGAATACATTATTTGAAAGAATGATTAAGGAAAATAAAGAGTTTTCTCAAATTTTAAAGATACAGTATCGTATGAATGATAAAATTATGGGTTTTTCAAACAAATTGTTCTATGAAAATCAGCTTATTAGTGACGAATCGGTTAAAAATAGAGTATTAAGTGATTTAGATTATAAATTGGATAGTGAATTAGATGGTGAATTAAAAAGTCATGTTGGTATTGGTACCGATATTAGTACTGATGTCGATAGTGAGATAGATGCTAAAATAAATAATAGCCTATTTAACGATAATCCTCTTGTATTAATTAATACTGAGGGAAATGAAAAGCGTGACGATTTCAAATCGTATTATAATAAGTCCGAATTAAAAATTATAGATAAAATAATAAACAAATATCTAAAAAATGGCTTAGCTATCAGTGTAATAAGTCCTTACGATGCACAAGTTAAAAAAATAAAAGAAATAGTTTCAAGATATGAAACTAGTGAAAACGAACTTAATGAAGCTAATGAATCTAATGAAACCGATAATCAAACCAATGCCTTAAAAATCAAAGTAAAATCTATTGATGGATACCAAGGTAGGGAAGATGAGATTATAGTTGTATCTTTTGTGAGGAGTGAAAAAATAGGATTTTTGTCCGATTTAAGAAGATTAAATGTTGCATTGACTCGTGCAAAGCGTAAACTTATACTTGTTGGTAATTTTGATTTTCTGACGTCCAATAGTACTTATCTAGAATTATACGATTACATGATCGAAAAGAACGCAGATATAATTAATATAAGATAATCATCTATATCATTATTTGTTTTTTTAAATATATATGGTTATTTTTTAATTTTATTAATTTTTAAGAGTTTTTTGGTTAAATAAACCATTTATACTAATATTTATGTGTTTGACCGAATTATTTATATAATATAATGGGATAATTAATTTAAAATTATAACATATAATTTATAAACTATTTTTTAACTAACATTTTAAAAAAAACTAAACAAAAATAGCCAAAAATATGAAAAAATATGAGGTGTTTGTTATATGATGCAATCAAGTGCAATACACTCCCCATTCAACGCCCCAAATACTATATCATTAGTAGCTGGTGAAGGAGACGCGGAAATACCATTAAACGCTTTCGATATGTGCCTTTTAGAGTCAGGTATCGCAAACGTTAACTTAATAAGAATTAGCAGTATCATGCCCCCAAAAGCTGAAGTAATCCCATTACCTAACCTCCCTATGGGTTCATTAGTACCTACAGCATACGGATACCAAATGAGTGATGTTAAAGGAGAAACAGTTGCTGCATCCATTGGTGTTGCTATACCAAAAGATAAAGAATTATGCGGTTTAATCATGGAATACGAATGTGTTGGAGGCAAAAAGGAAGCAGAAGACACAGTTAGAGAAATGGCAAAAGACGGATTTGAAATGAGAGGCTGGGAAATTGATGAAATTATATCAATTGCTGCTGAACATACCGTTGAAAAAGTAGGCTGTGCATTTGCTGCTGCTGCATTATGGTACAAATAATTTAAAAAATAAAAATAATAAAATATTAAAAAATAAAATATGAAAAAATAAGTTATTTAACTTCACTAAAAATTAAAACAATAAAGCCTAAATAACTTAATAAAAATATTTTATAATTGTATAAAGATTACATAAATTCATAAAACCATATACTATAATTTTAACTAAAATTTTAACTAAATTACTGTTAAAAATCCAAAAAATGAATAATCCAATTAAAAGGAACTCGAAACTATGTTGTTTAATCAACCGAAATCAGTTAATTCAGGCGGAAAATTCAAATTTTTGAAATTAAGTGATATTCACAATAAAAAAACAAATATCAATAAATCCAATACTAACAATATTAACCTTTTAAAAATTAAAAGAGGCGAGATAGTTGAAACAGTTAGGAAAACACATCATCCTCGAACTTTGGGGATGCGAGAAGGAAGCTCTGGATGACCAACCAGGTATTGAAAAAATGTTAATTGACGCAGTTAAAGCTTGTGGAGCTACATTAATATGCGTAAAAACCCATAAATTTTCACCACAAGGTGTTACCGGTGTTGCAGTACTTGCAGAAAGCCACATTAGTATACACACATGGCCAGAATTAGGCTATGCAGCTATGGATGTATTTACTTGTGGCGCACACGTTGAACCTGAAGATACTATCACCACATTAAAAGAATTCTTAAAACCTAACCATATTGATATTATGGACATTAAAAGAGGAAATATTGTAGAATAAGTATGAATTAATTTTATGAATTATCATTATCATAATTATATTCAAGAATTATTCTATAAGTATTACTCATTTGGACATTGTTTATAGTTATAAACAGAATTTCATTGAATTTAAATTAATATAGATATAAATTATTAAAATATTGAACATTAACAATTAATAATATGGTGATATTATGAAATTCGACGCATGGTACACAGAACCACAAACTGAAAATTTAAGCTTATCTACAAAAATTAAGGATATATTATATGTTGGAAAATCAGAATATCAAGAAATTCAAATTATAGATACGTACGAATACGGAAAAACCTTGATATTAGAAAATACTTACCAAACAACTGAAAGAGACGAGTTTATATACCACGAATTAATATCCCACCCTGCATTATTTACACATGGAAACCCTAAAAATGTGCTTGTAATTGGCGGTGGAGATGGAGGAACAGTTCGTGAAGTTTTAAAACACGAAACCGTTGAATCTGTTGATTTTGTAGAATTAGATGGTATGGTAATTGAAGCTTGTAAAAAGTACATGCCTACCCTAAGTTGCAAAATTGACAATGAAAAAGTGAACGTTATTGTAACAGACGGTATTAAATACGTTGCAGACGTTGCTAAAACCGAAAAAAGGTATGATGTAATTATTGTAGACTGTCCTGACCCAGTTGGACCAGCAGCAGGTTTATTTGAGATGGAATTTTACAATAACTTATACAAGTGCTTAACTGATGACGGAGTTATGGTTCAACAAACCGAAAGTCCATTATTACACGAAAATCTTATTTCCAAAATCAAAGGACACTTAAAAGACGCAGGATTTGGATTTATAAGACCTATGGTGTGTTCAATCCCTACATACCCAAGTGGATTTTGGAGCTTTACATTAGCATCAAAACAAAACAGTCCTTTAGAAACAAATTCCGATGAAATTGTTGCTAAAATGGAAAAATACGGTATGGAAACTAAATACTATGATGAAGAAGTTCATAAAGGAGTATTTTTGGCTACACCTAAATTTTTAAAATAAATATTTGGATAAATGCTAAATAGACATTAAAATACATATTAAATAAATTATAAGTTATTTGGATTATATAACTTATAATAAAATATTATTTTTAATTTTAATTGCCAAAGAAATAACCTATTTTTAACAAAATATAATACGTAGTATAACATATAAGATGATATATAAAAGTTAATATACCAAAATATTAAATTTCCGGTGATATAGTTGTATTTTGAAGATTTATCTCAATTTATTTGTGCATATGAAGAATTTGAAACAGCTGATTTCGTAATATTTGGAATTCCATACGATTCCACCACATCATATAAACCAGGTGCAAGATTTGGACCGGATGAAGTTAGAAAATCATCTTGGGGTCTTGAAACATATAGTCCTAATTTAAATTTGGATTTAATATATGCAAAAGTTCACGACGCAAAAAACGTTGATATTGACGGTTGCCAATCTGAATTAATAGAAAAAGCATACAAATCGACTAAATACTTGCTTGAACATAAAAAAATACCTGTAATGATTGGAGGGGAACACTCCGTAAGTTATCCCGTTATTAAAGCAGTTGCTGAAGAATACGAAGATATTGTTGTCGTACATTTTGATGCTCATTGCGATTTGAGAGATGAATACCACAATAATCCTCAATCCCATGCCTGCGTAATAAAACAGAGTTTAAACCATGTTTCAAACGTATTTCAATTTGGGATAAGAAGTGGAGATTCTGAGGAATGGGAATTTGCTAGGGAAGATGAACGGATGAATACATCTCAAGAATTACCAACCGCGGAAGACGTTAAAAAAATTGCAGAATTGAACAAACCGATTTATATTACAGTGGATATCGATGTTTTAGACCCTGCATTTGCCCCAGGTACTGGCACCCCAGAACCTTGCGGATTTTCCACTAAAGAATTAATAAATTCTCTTTATTTGTTTAGAGATATCTTCGATAAAGTTGTTGGTTTTGACGTTGTTGAAGTTTCCCCACCTTATGATATGAGCGGGATTACTTCAATTGCTGCTTCAAAGATATTGCGTGAAATGATACTAATGAAAAATGAAAAGAAAAATGAAACTGGGTTAAAAACCGATATAAAGTAGATTTCTTATATTTTACTTTTTACTTTTTATATTTTATATTTTACTTTGTATATTTTATATTTTACTTTTTATTTATTTTTTAGTTATTCTTTATACTATTATTTCATAATTTTTTTATTATTAGGTATCTTCATTTATTATTATTTATTTTCGATATTCTCGCTAATTTGTTAATATATTTTGTAAATTTTGTAAATTTTCTATATTTTTTAAGGTAGTTTAATATATCATCCCTCAGTATTGCAAAATTAAATAAAAAAGGTTTTAAAGTTTAAAAGCAAATATTAAATTATATATAGTTAAAATTAGATAAGTCATAACATTATGTAATAACTTGGTGATAGATTGGCATCAGAAACTGTTAAAAAAACTATTGACGATATAGAAAATCAAATACAAAATGATAGCAGGTATATCGAATTGGTAACCACTGTTGAATACATGGTTAACATGGTTGTAGATGAAACTAAAAAAGAAACATTTAAAAGAGCATTAGAAGATGCTGAAAATGTTGAAGACGTTAAAAAGTTATTAAACGTTATAAAATTACAAATCGGTTCGCAAGGAGCTAAAAAATTCTTAGGAATTTAAATTAATGGGCATATTAAATATTATTAAAAATAATTCATAATCATTTATAACATATTTATTGTATCTATTATATTTCATATAAATACAATTAAAACTATTTTTTTATTAATTTTGGTTATTTTTTGCTTATTTAAAGAAAATAAAAATAAAATAAAAAAAGTATTTTTGAAAGATTAATCATTTCAATTATGATATAATCAATTATAATGTAACCATTTTTGCGGTTCTTACATTATCCATGTTTTTCAATTTTGACATTACATCTTCGGAGATTGTGTGGTCAACATCTAATATCATTATACTGTGACCTCCAGGTTCTTTCCTACCCACTTGCATCTTTGCAATGTTAATTCCGTATTCCCCAAGTAAAACGCCAACTTTTCCAACCATTCCTGGTCTATCAATGTGTCTTATAACGCATAAGTCGCCTTCTGGTTTAACATCAATATCATATCCATTTATTTTTCTGAATACAACTTCACCATCTACGATGTTACCAATAATTGAAATTTCATCGTTGTTACCTTTTGCAACAATCTTTAAAGCGTTTCCGTATTGATTTTCCTTCATTGTACCTTCAGAAATCTTTATGTTTCTGTTTTTAGCAACTACTGGAGCATTTACTAAGTTTACACCTGCCAATAAGATAGGTGATAAAATACCTCTTAAAAATGACCTTTTAATCATTTCAGTTTTTTCTGTTGCTAAATCGCCCAAATAGGTAATTTCAATGTTATCTATTGTATGGTCTAACAATTGAATAGCCATTAAACCCATCTTTTCAGCTAAAATCATATATGGTTTAATTTTATTCATTTTTTCAGATGGTAACATTGGTAAATTTACCACGTTTTCAGCAGATTCGCCTTTTAAGATTTTTATGGCTTGTCTTGCTACGATTGTACCTGCACTTATCTGTGCTTCTTCTGTAGAAGCTCCTTGGTGAGGTGTACCAATAACATTATCCAATTCTAAAAGTGGATTTCCTTTAGGTGGCTCTTGTTCGAATACATCCAAAGCAGCGCCTCTAATTTTATTATCCTTTAAAGCGACGTATAATGCTTCTTCGTCAATTAAACCGCCTCTTGCACAATTCATGATGATTGTATTAGGTTTCATGAGTTCTAATTGTTCTTTGCCAATCATATGTTTTGTTTTAGGGGTTAATGGAACGTGTAAGGTTATAAAGTCACTTACTTCGCATAAATCATTTACGCTCATTAAATCGATACCTAATGAATTAGCTACATCTTCAGGGATGTATGGGTCGTAGGCTACTACCTGCATACCAAAAGCTTGTGCTCTTTTTGCAACTTGTTGACCTATTCTACCAAGTCCTACGATACCTAAAGTTTTTCCGTAAACTTCGAGACCTTTGAAGGATTTTCTGTCCCATTCGCCTCTTTTTAATGATGCAGTAGCTTGTGGAATGTTTCTTACAGCAGATAACATCATACCAAATAATAACTCTGCTACAGATATTGAAGATGCGTCAGGTGCGTTTAAAACAATAATACCTTTTTCAGTTGCTGCGTTGATATCAACGTTATCTACACCTACTCCAGCTCTTGCAATAACTTTTAAATTCTCGCTTGCGTCAATGATTTCTTTTGTGGCTTTTGTACCACTTCTAATAACCAAAACGTCTGCATCTTTAATTTTTTCCTTTAATTCTTCTACAGATAATCCGGTTGCCACTTCAACGTTGCCAGCTGCTTTTAAAATGTCAACTGCGTTTTCGTGTAAAGCGTCAGTAATGAGGATTTTTGACATACCATCACCAGTATAAAAATATATTATTTAATTAATGATTAATCGAATAAAGTTAAATAATTATCTTTATTTTATTATTTTTATCCATATTATACTAATTTGTACTCATATTTAAAAGTAATTTATAACATGAATAGATTAAAATTTAATTAATGATATATGATATAATTCTAATTATAAAAATTTAGAAATATATTTTACAATTTTTGAAGCAATTTCATCTTTAGAGCCTTTTAAATTAACTCCATTTGTATTATAAGTGTCAATTACCAACACATCATTGTAATCATCGCCAAAATAATGCTTTGAAAGGTCATTTGCAATAATTGCGTCTATTCCATATTTATAAAGTCTATCCAATGCTTTTTCCATTAATTCTGACTTTTTTAAATTATATTCTGCTTTGTAACCAATTATTATTTTATCAGGGTAGTTCTTTTTTAATTCATATATGACTTTTGGCGTTTTTACAAGTTTTATGGTCTTTTCTTCCAAATCAGAATTTAGTTTACCTTCAACTTCTTCGTAAGGGGCGTAATCCGAAATAGCTGCACATGAAATAATGATATCCGCATCTTTTCCATGTTCCAAAGCTTTTTCAAGCATGTTTTCAGCGGATGTAGCTTTAATAGTATCCACATAATATGGCATATCAATACCATTACCCATTATAACTTTTACGTTATGTCCTGCCTTACAAAAAGCTTCTGCTAAGGATTTAGCAGTCTTACCCGAAGATAAATTTGAAATTACCCGTACTTTGTCGATAAATTCTACAGTACTACCACCTAAAATTAAAATATTCTTTTTAGGCATTACTTTATTTTTAACTTTTAAAGCCACATTTGAATTTAATTCTATTTTATTTTCATCTAAATTTTCTAAAGTATCCAATTCTTCCGAATCTTCGGCTATAACTGCATCATTTTCTTCACTATTGTTGAATATATCAATTACATATTTAGAAACTTCATATATGGATAAAACTTTAGCTTTTTCTTCTTCCATCTTTGAATTTGTTACATATACTTTTTCTTCAGCACTTAATTGTTTTACATGTTTCCATATTGTGTCAACCATGTTTTCGTGCATTGCTGGAACGAGTATTAACGGTTTTTTATTAAAAAACACTGTTGCAGTAGTTGTAACAATATTATCTGCGATTCTTAAGTTTATTTTACTTATTGCGTTTGCAGTAGCTGGATAAACTACCATTGCATCACAATGATGATATAGTCCCACATGTTCGATATTTCCTGTTATTTCACTATATATTTGATTACCACAACCAAAAATTAGTGCAGCTTTTCCGACTATCTTTTCAGTTTCGGGAGTATAAATACACTCTACATCGGCACCATGCCTTATTAATTCCCTCATTAATCTCGGTGCTTCTATAGCCGCTATAGACGATGTAACTGCCACCAATATAGTTTTACCATCTAACAATCTTGACTTTTCGTATTTTATAGACTTTGTCGGGTGCATTAAATTACTGTACATAATATCGTACTCCTTTTTAAGTAACGTAATATGGTTAAGATATATAATTAGAATATAGGATTATAAAAATTTTAATTAATTTGTAAAATAATTAAGTAGTAATGGATAAACTTAAATCTAAGTCGTAAATGAAATAATTAATTATTAGGTATATTACACTATTTATTAAAACTATTTATAATATTAGGTAGGTCACAGGATAAAAATTAGAAATTTAAAAATAAATCCAAAATAAAATATAAAAAAATAATGTAGAATATAAAAAATAATGTAATAATTAATGTAAAAAATAAATAAAATCTATAATTTTTTTACTCTAAACTTAGTTTAACGTTTTCAAAATCTCCACCCATAATATACGAGATTTTGAATGTGTAAGTACCCTTTTTAAGAGGTTTATTTAATGGAACTATCAAAGGTGGGTTTAACATTGGAGTTGCACCTACAATAAGACCATCTTTTAATTTAGTATAGGTATTTAATCGTAAACCTGCATTATTACAATCGTTTAGTAATGTAAATTCGATGTTATAAGACACCTTTGGGT
Organism: Methanococcus voltae; assembly: GCF_017875395.1. Taxonomy (NCBI): domain Archaea; kingdom Methanobacteriati; phylum Methanobacteriota; class Methanococci; order Methanococcales; family Methanococcaceae; genus Methanococcus; species Methanococcus voltae. The sequence continues at coordinate 283,907 of NZ_JAGGMO010000001.1, forward strand.
CATTTATTTTGTAGAAGTTAATCTGACTATATAATTTTTCATCAGAAGCAGGTTTTGAAATAACTTCCTCGTCGTAGTAGATATGATTAGTCCTACAATCCACAACTTGAGCAGTGTTATAGACTGATTCAGGGATTAAAATACCGCCATCTTTTAAAAGCCCTTTTTTAAGTATTTCATTTAAAACCGGAACTTGTGGTTCGGTTATTAATGCAGTGTCTAGCATTTCAGCGATTATAACGTCTGCTTTTTCTGCATTTCCATTTTCGTCTTTAAAGGAATATTCACTTGCATCCGCCTCTACAAGTTTTATGTTTTCAAAACCATTTTCCTTGATATTTTTATCGGTGTAATAAGCAGTGATAGGGTCCAATTCTATTGCATAAACTTTTTTAGCTTGCTTTGCTGCAAACATTGCTAAAACACCACTTCCAGTGCCTAAATCAAATACTAAATCATCTTTTTTTACAGTACCCACAATCGCTTCATGAAATACAGAAACTCTTTCTTCGTCTACTAGCATACTATAATGCCATTGTGGTGACTCCATTTTTAATTTAAGGTTTTTTTCGGATTCCATTTTTACCCCTACACTAATTTATATAATTTTAAGATTACGATTAACATTAAGATTATAAAATTATCAAAATAAATTACCAAATTGTCAATAAATTTATGTTAATAAATATATAAAAAAAGGTATATTTTTATTTTTTTATTTTTTATTTTTTTACAATTTACGCTTTAAGAATTACTTTTTTATTATTTTTTTAGCATGTGTTAGTAACCATTACTCCAATATTTTTTGGGCAACTTCCATTGCGTTATCCCTTTTTTCCTTCAAATCTGTTAAAAATTCAGAAACTTTCTCGTAACACTGTTTTTTACAGTTTCCGCAAGTTAATTTTCCAGATTTACAATCTTCGTACAATTCTTTTAATTCTTTATCATTCATGAAGTGGTATGCACAGATTTCGTAAATGACACATTCTTCAGGCATTCCACCTTTTTCCTTTTGTTCTTCTAAAGTTTCTCTGCCGCCAGTCTTACAAGACATTACTTTCTTTTTAAAGGATTTTGTAGTCTCATCAGTTAAATATATGGCTGTTTCAGGCTTTGAAGAACTCATTTTACCGCCAAGTAAACCAGTCATAAATCTATGGTATGTTGATGCAGGAGGTATAAACTTAAAATCTTTATATCTGCCGGCAATATCTCTCGTAAGCCTTATGTGTGGGTCTTGGTCAATTCCCACAGGTACTAACACAGGTACTTTTGATTTGTTACCTTTTATGCCTAATTTCTCATTTTCCACCATTTGTGGGTGAAGAATGTCTGCAACTTGAACTAATGGCGCGTATATGTGTCCAATATTTGTTTCATTTTTAAAACCGTATATTGCTTTCATTTCAGTGAAGTTGACTCTTTTTGCCAATCTGAGTGCTAAATCTTTTACGCCTTCATTTTTAGATTGTAAATATACGTTTATTTTTTCAGGATTAAGCCCTAATGCAATGTAATTTGCAATGTATTCTTCTATTGCAAGTTTTTTTGTTGTTTCAAAGCTTAAATCTCTTGCCCAGTATGCTTCCAAATCTGCAATAGGTATATAAATTTCAGCACCTAAGTTTTGGTAGTATATTAACTGGTCTACAACCATTTTATGACCCATGTGCATTTTTCCAGACGGCATCATACCACTAACTACTGCAAACTTCTTTTTTTCCTTTATAGTGTCTGCTATCTTATCAAAATCCCTGTGACCAAATATGATTCCCCTATTCATAAATTGGTGAGGCTCTTCTAATTTAGCCACTGCTTCCTCAATGCCCTTTATTCCAAAATTTTCCATTATATTTTTGTAATTTACATCATCCGTAACTTCCCAAGGGGTTATCATAATATCACCATAATTTTGATTAATATTACATATTACAATTTAATAATATGTTAATTGATTTTAAAATATAATATTTCTAAACAATTTCTAATAACTTATATTTAAGAATATTGAAATTAAAAAGTAAAAAAAAGTAAAAAAAGTAAAATATAAAAAAAATAGGATTTTAATTAAAAATTGGTTTTAAAAATAGATATAATGGATAATAGATAATATTTTAATATATTATTTGTAATTAATATTTAATTAATGTTTATAAACAATATCTTCTGGCAATTTAGATGCCATATCGTGATTTTCTGATAAACCCAAAGCTGCTACAGCACCGATAATTCCACCGTCACCAGTAACTTCCATTATATCAATATTATTTCTCATTGCCACCATTTTAGCATCTTCGATTGAAACCATTTCTCTTTTTGCATTTAAAGTATACAATCTCATACTTTTGGAGGGGGTTATACCAAAGTAAATTGCTATTGAAGTTTTATTTGAAAGAGTTTTTTCTTTTAAGATTTTCTTAATTTCTTTTCCGATTTCATACTTGTATTTTGGATAAATTGCAAATGTTAAAGCAATTGATACGCAATTTTGTGTTTTATTTGGATTTCCAGGGAATAACTGGGTTATTGTATGGTCTAAGTAGTAGCCCATACCTTTTTGCTGAATTAATTGACCAACTTCATTTGCCAATACCCAAGTTGCCCCTTCTTCCTTTGTATCCGTATCATCAATACCTACAGTTATCTTTTCCATTTTAGGGGTGATTAAAACTCCTTTTCCTAATTTAGAGCCCCCTCCTTTTTCAAGTATTTGTGTAGATATAACATTTTCAGCTTCTTTCCTTAATCCTACGCCTACACCGGCACCTGCCAATCCTGCGTAAGTTATTTCTACATCTTCATCTTTTAAGGAGATGCTTTCAATACCTGCTGCAGATAATGAAGGAACTAGCTCTAAATCCCCTTTTCCGAGTTTAAAAACGTAGTGGTGTTTGTTACCATCTCTCCACGCAGATATTATATTTGGAGATGTACGACTATATTGATATATCATCCATTCGGAACCACTTGGACATGGGTGTTCTTCCACCAATTCTACTAAATCAAGTTGTTCATCAACCATTGCAATTATTTTCTTGTAGGAAACATTCATAATATCACCGATATAATTAATTTTAAATAATTAAGACCATTATTTGGGTTATTAATGCTATTAATGTTACAGGAGATTTTATTTAATATATTTAATGGTATTCATTAATTTGTCATACTATATTAATTTAATTTTTATATAGTTAATTTTTATATAATATTACTAAACGTATAAATAATATTATTATTCTTTTAAACTAAAAATATAAATTCAAAATAGAATATTTGACCATAAAAATATTAGACATATTAAATTTAATATATAAAATTTAAAATGATTTTGAGGGTATGGAATATAAAAAATAATTAAATAAGTATAAGTTAATCCTGTGTAAAATTAATTTATTAATTATTCTATATTCGGGGTTAAATAAGAGGTTATTTCTTGTTTTAATAGTTCAAATATGTCTTGAGTAGGATACTCCGATATTTTTAAATCAATATCAGTATTGCAAAGTGCATAATTTAAAACATTTAGCTCTAAATCTCTTTCTACTTTATGAAAGTTTTCTTCTAAGCCTCTTAATCTATTGTATAAGTCCCATCTAACTTCATCATTCGTATTTACTTTTAAATCTTTTAATTTATTGATAGTTTCCATTATTTCTGCATAATTATAAAGTTTATGGTCCCTATTTATTTTTCTTAAATATTCTTTTAATTCGTCAACCATTTTTGCATAAATTCTTAATTCTTCGTTAAAAACCTGGATTTGAGACATATTTATTGAACATATATCCAAATCATTTAAAGTTTCTTCCAATATTTCTATTTCATTGTACAAACTTATATACTTTTTAAAAATAGTCTTCAAATTTTCTGAATTCTCATATTGTGGGTCTTTTAATAGAATAAGTTCGGCTAGTTTCTTTAATTCTGAATTAAATTGAACCATGGTGTCACATTTTTAAATTGAATTATAAATTGGTTAAAATTACAAATTTAAGTTATTAACTATTTTAATTTATTAACTATTATATGTTTATAAATATATTAATTAATAGTTGTTTTTTAAAAGTAGGTGAAAATTTCTATATTTTGGCTCATGCGTTATAAATTTTACAAATTATTGACTTTTAGTCTATGACTTAAAGTATTATAATTATATTGGTGGTTAAATTTTATTAATATTCTTATTATTTGTATTACCATTCTTATTAGTTTGCATTTAATTCGGTATTTAGCTAAAAAAATAAAATTATTAGTAAATATGTATTAATGTTGAGAAACATTGACATTTATTTACTTAAATACATGCCTTATGTTTAAAAGTATGCCACTTGTTGCTTTTTTCATCTCTGAAGCATTCATTAATGCCCTACCAACGCCAATATACTTATCCTCGTAGTAAATTACGACCTCGTCATTTACCGAAATAATATCCTGTGCATCTTTAAATCCTGGAGCAAATAAGGAACCTTTTTTAGCTTTGAAATTTAATTCTACCCAGTTTTCTTTACCGAGTAATTCTCCACCATTAACGGTCAGTACGAAAAGTCCTTTTCTGTCATTCAAAGTACATATTTGAACTTCTTTACCATTTTGCTTTATAAAGAATTTCTTATGTTTTCCTTTGACCACTACGTCATTTGGTATGAAATTCTTACCAAATTGGAATTTTGCAAGTTCTTGGTAGTTATGGATAACTTGTCCCCTTCTTGTAAATCTTAAAGGTTTTTCAGCTTCTATTTCGTGTTCATCTTCATTTGTTTTTTCAGCTTCTATTTCGCCTTCTTTCCTAGCCATTGCATTTAATTTTTGTTCTTCACGATTTTTTATTTCTAAATCTTTTAAAATTGCTTTTAAATTTGAAATTGAATCGTTTGTAGTTGGATTTCCATCTATTGATGAAACTATAAATTCATCCATATCATCCAATACTGAATTTATTTTTTCCATATCCAATATTTCTAAATAATGTTCTGGTAAGTGTGCAACAATTTTTAATCCTTTTTTGGAAGTTTCATCATTAGCGAATTTATCTTTTGCATTTTTCAAATATTTTAAAAGATTTTCATTTATAAAGTCGATTTCATCCGCACTCCATTCACCAGTTACTGGAATATCATATTTTACGGATAGTTCTAAAGCTCTTGGCACTATACCGTAAGGTGATGTTAAAATTAACTCATCTACAGGTGTTTTTATAGAATTAATAGCACCAATAAACTTTTGGTGTGATTTAGATAATGAATAAGGTTTTTTTGAAGAGCAAGGTAGTAAAACTATTAAATTACTAAATGGAGTATAATTAACAGCTCTTTCAATGTATTTCTTTACTTCAGGTATTTTAACTTCATCCATTGTTACAATTAATTTATTTTCCGTAGAAAGTGGTATATTTCTAAGGTCTGGTGCGTATCTTCTATAATTAGCTCTTAAATACGGGTCGGAAATTGTAGTTTCTTCCACTAAATTCCTTAACTTTTTATTTTCGATACAGTATAGTGTTTCTTCAATTATTGAATCCATTACTTGCCTATTGTGGATTTTTAAGTTTATATTATTCTTATTATTATTCTTATTATTATTATTATTATTATTATTATTGTCGTTACCTTTTATTAACTCTTTTTTAGTAGCTGAAGCAGTGTATTGTCTATTTTTTGATAATTGGTAGCCCATTGCTGAATAATAGTCCACAGCCCCATAATCAAAGTAATCTACACCCATATAAACCAGTAAAGGTACTTGAGAAGGCAATACATTTGGTACGTATATTCCAGCATTTGGGGAAATCTTTTCCCTTATTTTAGGAATTATGTTGATTAATTCTTTCCTAGATATCATTTGTACGATATCAGTTATAACGTATAATTCTTTAGTTGGGTCGATATCTTCCAAATTTTCAGATATATTCTTCCCAAAATTTATTATTTGTATTTTATTGTCGATATTGTCTTCATTATTTTGAATATTTACCGATAAAATCGTATTTTTTAAAGATTCGGGACAATCGAATGGAACTTTTAAAATAGCATTATTACTATTGTTACCATTATTTTTTAAATAATTTTTATCAATTATTTTAGGAGTTACACCTATTTTTTCGCCTTCAATTTCAATTGTTTCTTTGCAAATTCTTCCTATATCATACATTAGTGGCTCTAACATTATTACACCATTATTATATTAATAAAAATACTCATAATTTATACTATCATATAAATTCAATACTATAAATAATAATTTAATAATTATAACTTTGGATAATATACAAATAATAATATAATTTTACAATACTATTACAACAAGAAAGATGATAAAATGGAAAATTGTGAAAAAATTATTGTAACAGTTGAAGAATTAAAAAAAATGGTAAAAAATAATGAAGAAGACAAAATTAACGAAGTAGATATCGTTACTTGCGGTACTTGTGGTATAATGTCTGGCACCATGGCGATAATGCACGTCCCAATGAGTCAAAAATTTAGAAAAGCGGAAAAATTCACATTAAATGGAATTAATTGTAATGTTGGTCCTTGTCCTAATGAGTATTTGGGTAGTGTAGATATTACAGTGAATGGAACAACCCATACCGAAGATTATGGCGGTGGATTTTTATTTAAGGATTTAATAGCGGGAAAAGAAGTAGTAGCTAAAGCTTACTGTGATAATGTAGTTTACGAAAAAACATTGACATTATCTGAAATACCTACTGCGGAGCTTATAGGTACTAGAATGGCTTTTAAAAACTACGTTGCTTTAACAAACCTTGGAGAACCTGTTAATACAATATTCCATAGGGTTGCTTTGAAAAAAGGAGAAGCTTCATTTTCAGGCTGTGGAGAATACAATCCCCTTCAGAACATGAATACAGAATATTCTAATTTATTTGGAAAAAAAATCTTGTTAAATGGTTCTGAAGGTCTTATATTAGGATATGGTACAAGATATTCCGCAGAAAAGCCGAATTTGATGGTTAGTGCAGATATGCACAATATGGATGACTATTATATTGGAGGATTCCATACTTCTGCAGGAGCTGAAATTTATGATACAGTTGCGTTACCAATTGAAATGAACGAGAAAAATAAAGAATACCTCATGACTGTTGACGATGAGATAGTACTACCCCTTACAAACGTATTGGGTCGTGAACTAATCAAAAAAGCCAACTATAGCGAAGCTTGGAGCAATACTGATTTAAGACCAAAAGTAGACTTGAGCAAGTGTACTGAAAATAAACATCGCAATGGAAAAATACCTTTAAGTAAGTTTTGTGAAGCCGTAGCTTTGTGTCCAACGAAGGCTCTTGAAAATGGTATTCCTTCGAAAGATTGCTTTGGTTGTGGCGTTTGTGCCACCATATGTCATGAAGGTGTTTATAGCATGAATATGAACACTGTTGGAGGTATTCCTGTTACTTGCCGTCAATCTGATAGAGTTAGAGCGTTAACACTTTCAAAAGAGCTTAAAAAACGAATTGAAAAAGGAGAATTTAAATTATAGATTTATTTTATATTTTATCTATAATTTAATTATAGTCCTATGTGTATGAGTTAAAAATTATTCTTCCAAATCATAATATTCTAATTCTTCATTTATTTTTTTATAATAAGTTCCATAACACCGGTATATGTATACGGAAACTAATGGTAGGGTTATTGAAGCATAAAGTATGCCTACTACGCCCAAAACAGTTGCCAACATAAGGCTTTCGGTTATAATTCCGAAAACTATTGCGAAAACTATTAAGGCATATAATGGTAACTCGATTATCAAAGCCACAATGGTCGCAACAATAAGTATTGCTAGCCACTTTAAACTCATCATTTTAACTATTTTTTTAACTTCAAAAAATGCTTTGAATTCCTCTGTATGGGCATAGTTAGAAAGAGCAAGGGGCGTATATATTGCTTGGATTATTGAAAGTATAAGTTTGAAGAACAAGACTATTAGTGAAACAAATAACGCAAATATTCCTATATCAGAATACGCGAGCAAAAATGTACCCATATAATCTATAATTTCAAAACCTAAATTAAGTAAGAAGAATACAATACTTAAAATTACACTACCTATGAAAAATACGAAACCTTTAGAAAATAATTCTTTCCAATTTTCCCAGTCCGGTAGTTTTTGTTCTCCTTGGATTGTAGTGCTCAATATTTTCATAATATAGCCATTTAAAAATATGGATATTATCAAATCGATTATAATTCCAAAAAAGAGGAAAATAACAAAACCGACACCCAATGAAAACATCAACATTACGAAAGATTCCGGTGACATTTGTCCCATATCAACTGCAGATTTGGAAATAAATGGGGTCACTATTGTCACCAACATTATTAAAAACATTGCAAGTGGTATAAATTCGAGTATTGCGAATATTAAAAGTGCTTTAATATTACTTATGGCATATTTCAAAGGATTTATAATATAATCGTCTCCAAATCCCAATTTCTCTCCTCCATAAAAATTAAAAATTATGAATTAATAATAACCTAAATAATACAATATTATATTTGTATATATATTTTTGACTATTTAAAAATTACAGTGATTAAAATAATAAGAATAAAAATAATACTAAGAATAATACTAAGAATAATACTAAGAATGATAATATTAAAATAATATCGTTAAAAATTAAAAATATTTAAAAAAATTAAAAAGAATGAGATTATTTAATATTTAATCCATATCTTTTGTAGATTCATCCATATCTGCATGTTCTACTTTATTAAACACCATTCTACCGATAGGGTTGCCTATTACGGACTTATAGTATGTAGCATAACATCTGTATCCATAGAATGAAACTATCGAAGATGTAAATGCTGCTAATATTGCTGCTAATATACCTATAATAGCACTCATCTCATAGCTACCGCCGATTATAGACATTACAAAGCCTGCAACTAATGCGAATGTAGGTATCATCATTATAATAGACACAATAATCACTACAATTAGTATTGCAAGCCATTTTAAACTCATCATTTCAGTTATTTCTTTAACCCTAAAGAAAGCCGTGAACTGCTCTGTATAGGCATAGTTAGAAGCTGCTAATGGCGTATAAAGCATTTGGAATACGGATACGATAATAGATATAAGTCCCGCAATTGCAGGTATTCTCAAATAATCAAATGGCAATGCAAGTATAGTACTTATTATAGAGAATGCTACAGCCACTAAAAAACTACCAATTACAAATATAAGACCTTTAGTTAATAAATCGCCCCATTCTTCCCATTCTGGTAGTTTTTGTTCCCCTTCTACCGTAGTTTTTATTAATTTTACAATATAACCATTTGTAGCTAAGGAGATTAATATAGATACAATCAACCATATTAAAAACCCAATTCCTGCAGTTGTTAACAACATTATTATTGTTTCAGGCGTCATACTGTCCATACTTGAACCATATTGCGAAATAAGTGATATTCCAGTTGTTAATACTACTATCAACAATAAAGCCAAGGGTATAAATCCCAATACCGTATATATCAAAAGTGCTTTAATATTACTTATTGTATATTTCAAAGGATTTATAACATAATCATCTCCAAATCCCATAATATACCTCCGCTTAACTTAAGCATTTTACCGATACTAACCTCAAATAAGATGATATAATTCACCCCCAAATCCTCATATCTCTATTTTTTGGTTAGTATTCTGCCACTCTGTATTTCTATTTACAATAATATATTTGATACTCATAATATATATACAAATATTAAATTAAATAAAATAGTAAAAAAATAATTTATTAAAAATGTCGAATATGGTGATATTATTAAAATCGGAATATTATGCGGTAAAAAAACCCGTGAAAATTTAAGGATATTTGAAGAATTTAAATACTACTTTGAAAATAGTGAAAAAAAGGAAAATAAAAGAAATAAAAAAACTGAAGAAGATAGTAATTCTATAGAATTTATAGATACAAACCAATTTATCAACTTTAGAAGTGAAGAAGAGATATTGAAATATGATATAATTATATCAAGAGTTGAAAGAGATTTTTTAATAAAAGGATTGTATGTGTTAAAATATATTGAAAGTATCAATGAAAAGAATTCAAAAAATGGATTAAAAACTGTAAAAATTATTAATGGTTCTAAAGCTGTTGAAACTTGCCAAAATAAATATTTAACATACGTAAAACTAAATGAAGTTATGCCAAAATCCTATTTGACATTTTCAAAAGAATTTAAGGCTATTAAAGAATTAATAGAAAAAACTATCGAATATCCCGTAGTTGTAAAGCCTGTTTACGGCGGTTATGGAAATAATGTACTTATGGCAAGAGATTCAAAAGAGCTAAACAACATTTGTGATTTAATTAACTCTTCTGGCGGAGAAATATTTTTACAGGAATATATCCCATATAAGCACGATTTAAGAGTTTTTGTCCTTGGAAACGAAGTTATCGGCTGTATGGAAAGAATACCCCAGGATAATTGGAAAGCAAACTATTCACTTGGTGCTACAATTAAAGAATTTGAAATTAGTGAAGAGATTAAAAAGTGCGTATTAAATGCCACTAAGCAATTGGGAGCGGAATTAGTGGGAGTAGATGTTTTAATAACAGAAAAAGAGTTCAAAATTTTAGAAATGAACATTACCCCTCAATTTAGCGGAATGATACATTTTGTAGATGTTCCTAAAAAAATAATAGAATATTGCCTGAATTTATCAAAAAAGGACAGTGAATAAGTTGATAATGTAGGATATAAAAATAAAAAATAAAAAAATATTAATTATTTACTTTTTTAATTATTAAATTATAATTCTCCGCTTGAAAACGTTTTTCTCACAGTGTCTAAAGACTCTGACTTAGCTAGCAATAATATTCTATCATAAGGCTTTAATTCAGTGTTTCCGTCAGGTATTTTTAATTCATTACCTTCGTAAATTGCAATTATGACATAATCTTTCGCACCCAATTCCTTAATTTGTTTATCTGCAACCTCTGAATTAGGTGGTATGATTAATTCCAAAATTTCTGCGTCTCCCCTACCTATTATAGCCAAATCCACAACACCCGGTCTGTCAATTAGCTTTTCCAAGTATTTTGCAGCTACTAATTCAGGACTTATGATTACATCAATTCCTAAACTCTCGAAAACTTCCTTGTAACTTGGCTCGCTCACTCTTGCAATTGTTTTTGCCACACCGTGTTTTTTTGCAATCAAACCACTTATTAAATTCAATTCTTGATTACCAGTTACTGCAATAAATACATCTGCTTCCTCAATTCCTGCATTTTCTAAAGTTTTAACTTTAGTACAATCCCCATTCAATACTAAAGCGTCCAACTCTCCAGCAACTTCGTCACAGACTTCTTTTCTGCTATCAATAACTACTAAATCATAGTTCTTCTCAGATAATGATTTAGCAAGCGTACTTCCAACTCTACCCATACCTGCTACGATAATATACATAAATATCACCAAAATATAAATTTAAATAGAATATTCATTAATTAGTTAATTATTTAAAATTGATATTAATTATTAAGCATTAATTAATATTATTGATTAAAAATTATTATAGTTAATATTAATATAATTTAACTATAATTTACCATCTAAGACTATTTTTTCAAAATATTCTTCATAAGCCCCGTGTAAGTGAGGTAATTCACAGTAAAGTAATTTTTCCAACTCTTCTAACTGTTTAAACTCCTTTTGATTAACTGTTCCTATCAATTTATTTTCCCAGGCTTCTTTACACATAATACTACAAGGTATAAACCCTGATGGTAAAACTATAGCATATACATCATTTATATTTGGAATATATTGCTTAAAAAATTTATAATCTTCAGAATCGATAACTTTATCATCTTCTGTTTTTAGTAATTTTATTAAATTATCTACATCTTTTAAATGTTCTGAATCAATACCGAACCTACATTCTTCGGAAAATGAGTTTACACAACATTTTGGGTAATTTAGCAATTTTCCAAGTTCCATATCATCTAATCGTCGGTATATGCCTAATTCCGAAGAAACGAAAGGATCTATGGCGGGCCTAACTACTGGATTATATTTATCAACGATGTAAATCTGTTTTCTTAGCCTTCCAATTACTTCATCTAGCACAAATGGATCCATTCTTGTAATATGGCTTTTTAAAATGGGAAATTCGTCCTCAAGGCTTTCAATATTTGTTATTTTTTCATATAAATATTTTATATCCACAATATCCCTTTTTTAACTATTTTAAATAATATTAATTCATAAGTTTAATAATTTAATAGTTTAATAATTTAACAATTCAATGGTTATTGCCTTAGTAGCCTAATAATCTATTAATAGATTAATTTATGTTTTCAAATAATTTAGACATGCAACCTGCGACCAATCCTGCTACGGCATCATCCAAATACATGTATCCTTCTTTATCCAATTTACCAATTATACCGGGTTTTTTAGCATCATACCATTTAAAATTAAAGGTTCCTTTAGTACCTGCTATTTCATTTGCAATACTCATTCCAATTACTTCGTCAGTATATATGTATGTAGGGTCGCTTTCGTAATCAAACGGCATATTTCCAGCCTTTCCCTCTTCATCCATCAATATTGCACAAATTAATAATGTGTAGACGTTGGGATTTTGTACAGATATGTGTAAAATTTTGTAAAATTCATTCTTTATTTTTTCTTGTTCATCATCTTCACAAATACACATTTTCATTCCTGAATCCAATAATAATTCTGAATTTACGGCATATTTGGCCAATTTTTTCATTATATATTGATTATCGATTAAATTTGTAATATTTTTATCATCCATTTGAAAACCTATATGCTATTTTTTATACCATGTTTTGTAAATTAATAAGTTATAAACTACAAGTTATAATTTTATTAAATATAAAGATAATATATACTATTTGGAATATAATTATTATTGTAATTTTATAAGTATTTATTTAATAATGTTAGCTTTAATTTTAATAAGTTTTAAATAAATAAGTTATGGTTTGGCAACAAAATATAAGGGGATAGGATGAGCAAAAATGTTTATGCAGTATTGGAAACATTTTACGCATTTAAAAGGCAAAAATACATCATATATGCAACAACAGCGATATTTTTAATTTCTTTTATAGTGTCATATTATATGATATTATATAACGTGATGGGCTGTGGAGACTTCGGAAATACCGTATTTCAGAGTTTAGCACCTCAATTCGAACAATTTAGAAATATGGGGTTCATAGATTTGACTATTGCAATAATTATAAACAATCTATTTGTTATATTTTTAAACTTGATATTAACAATATTTTCATTGATTATATTGGTATTTAATTCGTTTGTATTAGCATATGTTGCTTCTATTAGTGATTTACCAACCTTTTTGTTATTGGTGATCCCACATGGAATATTTGAGATACCGGGATTTATACTATCTAGTAGTGCAGGGATTATTGTATTTATCGGTATTTTAAGGTGGATAAAAGATTCTAAATTCCATAAAATATATTTGCAGGACGCTTTAAGGATATTTGTTGTTTCTGTTATCTTAATAGTAATTGCAGGAATAATTGAGGGCACAGTTACATTTTCAATTGCAAAAGCGCTCGTATAATAAAATAAATTAAATAAATTAAAATAAAATATTCTTTTTTTTATTATTTTAAAGATTACTTTAATTAAATTAATAGTAAATTTAATATATTTTAAAAAATATACTAAAAATAAATTGATTGACTAAAAATGGTAAAAATATGATAAAAATTTTATATATTACGAAAAATGGCAAAGTAATTGGCGAAAAAATAAAAAAAGTATTGGAATTTTACAAATATGACTGTTCAATCGAATATTCGAAAGAATTCAAGCCTGAAGGAAATGAAAAAGGTTTTATATTTATAATGGCTACAGGAATAACCTTAAGAAAATATGTACTTGGAGAATTGAGAGATTATATTAAAGATAAAACCAAAGACCCGTTTATTATTGCAGTTGATGAAATGGGAAATAATATAATACCCCTATTATCAAGCCATTTGGGGCATGGCATGTATTTCTCTAAATTATTAGGCGATGAATTACAAATTAATGTTTCAAAAACCACTGCTTCGGACGTTAACAATAAAATTGGTATTGACGTACTCTCTGAAAAATATTTTTTAGAAACACCTTCTAAAAAAGCTATACTAAAGATAAATAAGGCCGTTTTGGAATATAAACCAAAGTTAAGTATCCCAATATCTTGGAAAAATTCAGAAACTGAAAAATTAAGCGAAAGTTACGAATTAGAGTATCATGATTCAAAAGATAGTGATTTAGGGCATAAATATGATAGTTGGATATTTGAAGATACTATGGTATTAAAAGCAAAACCAATTTGTTTTGGTATTGGTGCAAGAAAAGATATTCCAAGTCATAAAGTATATTGGACAGTTAAAAAAGCTTGTTACCTCAGGAATATACCTGCATGGCGTATTAATAGCTTTTCAACAGTTGAAGTGAAAAAAAACGAGAAAGGAATTATATATACTGCGTCAAAGTTTAAAAAACCATTGAATATCTACTCGATAGATGAATTAAATAATATTTACAATAACTTCGATAAAAAAGGTACTTTGAAACGTTCTGAGTTTGTACACAAAAATATTGGAACTTATGGAGTTTCTGAGCCTTGTGCAATCTTGGATGTACTTAATCATATTGATTATAACTTAGATGAGCATAATAAAAAAGATATTTTAGAATCTATTGATTTAATATTGCCTAAATTAAAAAATGATGGCGTAACAGTATCAATTTGTTCTACAATTTAATTTTTATATTGATTTTAGATTAATTTTAGATTAATTTTAGATTAATTTTTATATTATTTTTTTTAAATTAGCTTATTACATCCTTTATATTTTTTAAACCTTCTTCTTTTGTTATTACCTGTGCTCTTACTTCCCTTAATATACGCTGAATTGTAAATTTCTGCATATTTTTGTTTTTATTAGCTATTTTTAATAAATTACAGCCATAAGATTGCACAATATTTATTTTTTCATGTTTTAACAATTTTCTACTACCATTTTTTTCCAAAGCTAAAAATGAGGGCATATTTAGCCTAATAATACCATTTTTCAAATAATGAATAGATAAAGGACCTGTAGACAACATATCCCCATAAATTATATAATCATAACTATTATTTAGGGCATAAGTTAATGCTGTGTTCTCTATTGCTGTGTGACACTTACCACAAGGGTGATATTTCTTTTTAATAGTATTTTCTTTAATTTCCGATAAATCAACGTCTACGAAGGTATGTGAAAGCCCTAATTTTTGAGCTAAGTTACTTATTTCGTGTTTTCGATCGTCATTTATGATTATAGGGGAATAAACCGTTATTAAATCAGTTTTAAACAGTTTTTTTGCAAGTACTGCCGAAACAGTGCTATCTACGCCACCACTAAAAGCTACGAGAGCTTTTGAGTTTGAAATATCGAGGGCATTATCATCATTTGTAGGGTTGGTATTACTAGTCATACTTATGTTTAAGGAATCCGTCCAAAAATCATCATGTAATTTATTTAAATTATCAAAATCTATCTTTGAAATAAGCTTTTTATTATTTAATAGACTCAGAGCATCTTTTGAAGATGTTAAAGCTCTTTTTCTAAGTTCTAAATCCATAATATCACAAAATATTTTTAAATTAAATAACCCATTATATATCGTAAATAATTAGAATATCTGTATAATATACATAATATAATATAAAAATACAATTAAGTTTAAAAAAGTTGTTTTAAAATAAATGAAAATGAGAATTTATTTAATTTTTAATTTTTAATTTTAAGTTTAATTTTTGTACTCTAATGCCATTTCTATCATTTTATCGAATAAAAATCTTGCATCGTGTGGACCAGGTCCTGCTTCTGGGTGGTACTGTACACTCCAAACTGGCATTTTTGTATTACTTTCATTTTCTACAACCAATTTATGGATTCCTTCCACAGTGTTATCATTTAAATTAATATTTGCTATTTCATAACCTTCAGGTATGCTTTCGTAATCTGTTGCAAAACCGTGGTTTTGTGAAGTCATGTAAAC